>JANNQE010001231.1:0-3958 GCA_031441625.1 Planctomycetia bacterium | reverse complement strand
TTCACCGGGTTTGGGTGCCCCTGGCGCATCCGGTTTGTACCCGCTGCACGTGTACACCCCACTCGGCGGCACGTTCAGCGGCACGAATTGGAACTTCACCGTGTTGAAGTACTTCTTGTACAGCGGCAGGTACACCCACGGCATGTTCGTCAGTTGGCGGAACGTGCCGGTCGGGGTGAGCACTTTGGCACTCGCGGCAATCACTGCGTCCCGCAGCGCGGCGGGGAAGCTCGGCAGCGGCAGCCCCGAAATCACGTGATCGACCGACGTGATGCCCCGCTCGGCGAGCAGGTCGGCCAATTTGGTCGCATCCCCTTCCACCACCTCGGCGTTCGGGAACCGCTGCCGCAGCCGCACGCAGAAGTCGGCGTCCAGTTCGCACACGATCAGCCGGGTGTGCGGCTTCACCCGCTTGAGCAGTTCGGCCGTCACCGGCCCGGTGCCCGCGCCGAGTTCGACGATGCACGTGGCCGTGTCGTAGTCGATGTTGCTCGCCATCGCCCGGCAGAGCGGCCCCTGGCTCGGGCTGAACGAGGCGATACTCGTCCCCTTCTTGAGGAACTTCTTGGTCATCAGCCACCAGTCCGAGTCTTGCTTCGGGGCGGGCGGGGGCTGTGGGTCGGCGGGCATGGGGGACTCGGTGGTGGCGAGCGGCGTGCGTGAGCGGGCTGGTGGTTGGCGGAACCAGGGGGCTGACGCCCCCCGCTCGCCTAAGTGTCCGCCCCCGGCACGCCGTCCTTCAGCTTGCTCGGCGGGGTGAACATGAGCTGCGGCCAGTTCGGGTTGGCGGTCGGCTTGGGGGCGGTGAGGAAGTACACCACCAGCCGGTTGATCAGCCCGTGCTTCTCAATCTGGGGGGCGTGCCCGCAGTCGGCCACCTCCAGGAAGTGGCCGTGCGGCAGTTCCTTGGCGGCGGCGGCGGCCGTGACCGGGTCGCAGATCTTGTCCTGCTTGCCGGTCACCAGAAGCGTCTCCTGCGTCAGGAGGCGCAGCTTCGGGCGCACGCTGTACTCGAGCGTGCCCCGGACCGTCCGCAGCAGGCCCGTCTTCCACACGCGGTTTTGCAGCTGCGACTTGTAGAATTTGACCATGTCGCGGTCCACGAACTTGGGCTTGTGGAAGACGCTCCGCACGAGCGCGTAGGTGTCGCCCCGTACGCCGTCCATGACGGGCAGCTTCTCCTCGTCGCCCAGCCCGGACGGGCACAGGAGCACCAGCCGGCGGACCAACTCCGGGTGCCGCACGGCCAGCTCGATGGCGATCTTCCCGCCCAGGCTGCTGGCCACCAAATGCACCGGCGGCGTCTGGATGAAGCGGGTGATGTACTGGTGGAACTCGCCCACCAGGTAGTCCACGTCGATGGGCCGCTTGGCGGCCAGCCGGCCGTGGATGCCGGGGCCGTCGTACATGATGACGTTCGGCGCGTGCACGTCGAAGTAGCGGCCCCAGAAGCGGCGGTTGCGGTACCACGACTCCGGCTGCTCGGCCAGCCCGTTGATGAGGACGAGCGGCTGCCGCCGGCCGTACGGCTTGGGGGCGAGCGAGTCGAACACGTCGGTCCAGTCGGCCATGTCCGGCGGCTCCGCGGGGCGGGAGTGCCCCGTGTGCGGGTGATCGGTCCTGTCACTTTACCGCCCGGCCGGTCGGCGCGCAGGGGAGAAAATCGAACGGCGAGCCGAGCGGCGTGAGCCGCCGGGTTCTTCAACACACCCGGCCCCTCACGGGGCACGGCTCGCCAAGACCGCAGTTGTGTAACAGCCGGCCAACGCCCGCGCCCCCTGCCCCGTCTGGATTAAATGACCCCGGTGGCGGGCGGGCGGCGGTTCCGACGGAAATTGCCTTTGCCACCCCCGCCACCGCGCGGATAGGATGTCCCCATCATTCTCGCGGCAGCATCCCGGCCACGGCCACTCGCACCCGACACCCACTCTCGTCCGGCGGGGAGACATATGAGCACCAGCACCGAACGGTTCACCACCAACTGCCCGAGCTGCGACGCGGGCGTCGCGGTCAAAGCGGCCCTGGTGGGCAAGAAGATCGAATGCCCGAAGTGCAAGTTCCGGTTCGTCGTACCCGCGCAGGGCGGCGAGGGGCCGGCCGCCCCCGCCAAGGCCGACAAGCCGAGTAAGAGCAAGTCGGCCGTCGCCGACGGTGCGAAAGGCGATCCGAAGGGCGGCAAGGAGAAGAAGGAGAGCAAGGGCAAGGGCAAGGAGAAGAAGGAGGCCAAGGGCGGGGGCAATGGCAAGATGATCGTCGGTGCCATCGTCGGGGTGATCGCCCTGATTGGGCTGGCGTTCGGTGCCGTCCTCATCTCCGGCAAGCTGAACAACAACAAAGAGGCGGAAGCCTACAACAAGCAGCAGCAGAACAACGGCGGCGGTGGTGGTGGCGGTGGCGGCCGACCGACCGAACCCGGCACCCCTGGCGGCGGCACCGACCCGATGACCCCGAAAGGTCCGGGCGACGGGGATGAGAACCCGATGCCGATGAATCCCGGCGACCCGACGACACCGGGCGGCGGCACGACAACCCCGCCCGCTCCCAAACCGAAGAAGCCCCGCCCGAGTGGTGTGGATATCACCAACCTGCTGCCCAACGACACGACCGCCGTCTTCCACGCCCGCATGGACGACATCGACCGCGAGGCCCGCCCCCTGCGGAACATGGTTTTCGACAAAGTGACCATCGACCTGTTCGAGCGGGCGATGAACTTCCACCCCGACCAGATCACCGAACTGGTGCAAGGGGAAGTGGGGGCCACACAAGCCCCGTTCGCCGTCTTCCGCACCCGCACCGCCCTCGACGACTCGATGCTCGCCCAGCCGAAGATGGACACCAGCACGGCCGTCGACGCCGCCGGCCGGCAGTACCGGGTGGTCAAGCGGAACGCCTTCCTGACGGCCGCCGAGAAGTCGCTCGGCGTCGCCTCCATCCTCGGCCCGCTGCTCGGGTTCGAGCTGCCGACCGCCGACACCGGCAAGGCGAAGGAGGTCACCTACGCCGTCTGCCTGTACGACGCGAACACGCTCATCGTGGCCGAGCGCGACCTGATGCAGCGGTACCTGGGCGACCTGAAAGAGAACGGCCTGCCCGAGTTCATCACGCAGTACAAGGAGGAAGTGGCCCCGCGGCCCGCGCCGCCGGCCGAGACCCCCGGCGGTCAGCCCGGCAGCCCGCCCGGTCGCGGTGGCCCGCCCCCTGGCGTCGCGCCGATGCCCGGAGTCGGTCCGGGGGGCGTCGCGCCGATGCCCGGAGTCGGTCCGGGGGGGCCGGGTGGCGAAGTGCCCGGCGGGGCTCCCGCCGCCCCGCCCCGGCCGAAGAAGACGCTCACCAGTAACCCCACCTTCCTCACCGTGGGGAAGGACTTGAAGCAGGCCCTGAACACCCTTGAGGACGAGGAGAAGGACCAGCCGGTGGCCGTGTACGTGACGCGGGTGAACGTCGCCCAGGTGAACCTGCTCGACCTCCGCACGCTCAAGTTGGAGCAAATCGCCATCGCCCAACTGTTGAAGGATTTCAAGGTGCTCGGCGTGGCCGTCACCCGCGTGACCGAGACGAAGGGCAACTTCGCCGGGTACATCGAGTACGCCTCGTCCGACGCCGCCAAGAGTTCCGTCGAGCAGCAGTTGATCCCCGGTCTGAAGCTGCTCCTCGACACCCAGATGTCGGCCAAGCTCAAGCCGGTCAGCGTGCGGGATCTGAACGACCCGAACAACCAGCCGACCAACCCCGGCGGCTACCCCGGCGGCGGGTCCCCCGACGGCCCCGGCTACCCCGGCGGGTCGCCCGGCTACCCCGGCCCCGGCGGCGGCGGTGCCGCGCCGCTCCCCCCCCCCCCCTCGCCCGGCGGTCCGGGTGGTCGCGGCAGTCCGGGTGGCCCCGGCGGGGCGGGCTAAGGGGGGGAGGGGGGCGGCCCGCGGTCCCGCGGGGCGGACGGTGCCGCCGGGCCGGCCCAGGG
>JANNQE010001230.1:0-9777 GCA_031441625.1 Planctomycetia bacterium | reverse complement strand
TCCGCTGCCCGCGCTTCCGGGTGCCGTACCCGAACCGGCGCTGGGGGGAGGTGTTGGGGGGCCCCCTCTCCCCCCGTGCGGCTTCATGACCCCGCTCTCGGATAGCGCGGGCCACCCTAACCGAAGATCAGCCGCCCGAGGGCGAACAGGCCTCCACTCAGCAGGACGGTACACGGCAGCGTGACCGCCCATGCCAGCAGGATCTTGGTACACGTCTTCCCCTGCACCCCGCTGCCGTTGGCGGCCATCGTGCCGGCCACCCCGCTGCTCAGCACCTGGGTGGTGCTCACCGGCGCGTGGGCCATGTCCGCCGCCAGGATGGTCACCGCCGCCACGATCTCGGCCGCCGCCCCTTGCGCGTACGTCAGGTGCGTCTTGCCGATCTTCTCGGCCACCGTCACCACGATCCGCTTGTACCCGATCATGGTGCCGATGCCGAGCGCCAGGGCGGTGCAAATCTTCGCCCACAGGGGCACGAACTCGACCGCCCCCGTGAGGGTCGCCTTCGGCCCGTCCTTCTCCTCCTCCTTCGGCAGCACGCGGGCCACCCGGAAGATCGCCTGCCTCACCTGCCAGCGGTCGTCGCGGTCCAACTCCTCGAACGACGTTTTGCCGGCGAGCGACGTTTCCAGGTGCTTCAGGTCGGCCTCCACCTCCGGCGTCAGCTTGTCGGCGGGGATCCGCTCGCGGGCGGCGGGCAGGGCGTCGAGCACCCCCTTCGCCTCGGCCGGGCTGTCGGTGTCCAGGGCGTAGTGGAAGGGGAGGAAGCCGATGAGCACGAGCAGCAGCAGGCCCATGCCCTTCTGCCCGTCGTTCGACCCGTGGGCGAAGCTGACCCCGCCGCAGGTGGCGATGAGCACCCCCCGCACCCACCCCGGCGGGCGGTCGTCGCCTTGCGGCGGGATGTACAACCGCGGCTCCTTCACCGTCCGCTTCAGCACCCACAGGAGCGCGAACGCGGCGACGAACCCGATGAGCGGGGAGACGAGCAGGAACAGCCCGGTCTGGCCGGCCTTGTCCCAGTTCACCCCGGCGATGCCGTTGCCGTTCCACAGGCTGTTCGTCAGCCCGACGCCGAGGATGCTGCCGATGAGCGTGTGCGAGCTGCTCACCGGCAGGCCGAGCCACCACGTGCCCAAGTTCCAGATCACCCCCGCCAGCAGCAGTGAGAGCACCATCACCAGCGCGGCGGGGGTGCCGGCCTTGTCCACCAGCAGATCGACGGGGAGCAAATTCACGATGCCGAACGCCACCCCGGTGCCGGCGAATAGCACGCCGAGGAAGTTCATGAACCCCGAGAACACGACGGCCGGGGTGGGCTTCATGGACCGGGTGTAGATGACGGTGGTGACGGCGTTGGCGGTGTCGTGGAAGCCGTTGATGAACTCGAACGCGAACGCCACCAGCAGGGCGACGGCGAAGGAGGCGAGTGCCAGACCGGGCAGCGAGAGCGCGGCATCCCAGAAGCTCATGGGCGGACCTTCGGGAGGGAGGGGTAGACCGAAGGGTACTTCGCCGGGCGGGTGCGGCTATGGCAATCCGCCCGTCGTTTCACCGAATCTTCACCCGCTCACTCCGCCTTCCGCGGCTTCTGGGCGTCGGCAATCGTCGTCTTCACCTCCGCCCACAGTTTGTCCCACTCGTCTCGTTCGGCAGCGGGCATCCCGATCCGCCCGAGACCGGGCCGCAACCACGACAGATCCGGGTCGGTCAGCCAGTTCATCAGTTGGGTCAAGTTCCGTGGAACACCGCCGGGCGGCGTGACCCGCTGTTGATACCTTTTCAAATCCGCTTTCAGCCAGTCGAGAGCTTTCGCGCGGAGGCCGGCACGCACGGCCGGATCGGTTGGGGCGTCGATCCCTTCTCCGCGGGCGGCGCGGGCGGCGGCACAGGCGGCGTTGTACCGGTACGGGCCTCCAAAGTTGTTGCCCACGAGTGCCGGGTTGGCAGTGAAGCCCTTCTCGAACAGGCGAACGGCGTCGGCGTAACGCTTCTGTGGGGTCACGCAGAGTTGCGCGAATTCGAGCCACTCGAATGGCGTCTTCGGTTCGGCCTTGCCCGCGAGGATGTCCGGCAGGCGGGTGAGTAGTTCCTTCATCCGAACCGCGCGTTGCGTGCTGGCGGGGGAAAGTTGTGGGTTGAGCTTGCGGGCTTCGGTGAAGGCCGCGATCGCACCGTCGAAGTCTCCTTTGGTATCCAGCACGACTACGAGACTGGAATGCCCGATGGCGGCACTCGCGTCGTGCTTGATCGCCTCACGGCACACGGCTTCGGCCGCGTCCAGGTCCTTCGTTCGGAGGAGGAGGGTCATGAGCTTGCTGATAAGGGTGGTATCCGTCGGCTCGATCGTGAGTCCCTCCCGACAGGCTGCGATGGCTTCCGGAAGTTGGCCGAGTGACTCATACCCACGGCTCAGATAGGAGTACCCTGGGAGCCAACTCGGCTGAAGTTCGACGACCCTGCGATACCCGCGAATGGCGCCCTCGTAGTCTCGTCCTGCACTCAGTCGATTCGCAACTATGAGTTGAGGCTGAGGCCACTCTGGGTCGAGTTCCACCGCGCGACGGTAATGCGCGAGTGCTTGCTCCGTTGCTGTACGTGCATCGGCGAGCATGCCGCGGAACATCTCGACACGGGCCGGCTTCGGATCTGTCGCCGCTGTCGCTTCAAACGTGGCATCAGCCTTCGCCCGGTTCCCGATCTGGGAATACGCCAGCGCGAGGCGATACCCTGGATCGATGTAAGAAGGGTCCGTTGCTACTGCCCGCTCAAGGAACTGAATCGCTTCAGTCGTTTGGCGGGAATAAAACAGGAGAAACCCCAAGGTTGCCATCAATGTGACATTGTTCGGACGTGCGGCGACTGCCGCCCGGAGGTATCCGATTGAGGTCTCGTAGGATGAAACACCCTGATCTTGTCCTCTGTTCCCAATGATAAACGCCAGGCGAAAGTCACTCGGGTTTGATGTCCACTCATTGGCAAGTCTGGCGAGCACATCCTTTCGGACATCAACGCGGTTTCGTAGTAGGAGAACGCTGGTCAGGAACCGCGGCGGAAGACTCATCACGTCGGGTCGGCGGATCATCTCGCGGAGCTTGATGAAGTCTCGGTTCGCCATCGCCGTGCGATACTCTCGGCGGAGGTCGTCCGGATCGAGGGTGTCGAGCAGGGCGGTCAACTCGTTCGGATCGTCAGCCCCGACAGCCAGCCACGCATCCAGGGCGGCCACCAACTGCTCGCGGATCGCCGACCCGTTGATCCGCTCCACCGTGGCCGGCCGGGTGTCGGGCGTGAGGGTGATGCCGTACCAGCGGATGGCGGCGGTGAACTGCGGGCCGCTCGGGTTCACCGGCGGGGCGAAGTCCGAACCGGGGTCCATCCACCGCAGGTCGTCGATGTCCCGCAGGCGGATGAGCATTTCGCGGTCGGTCCGAAGGCGGCCGAGTTCGGCCCGCAGTTCCTCCGGCCCCGCGTCCCCGAGCCGTGCCTGTGCCTGCCCCAACGCCAGGTCCGCGGGCGCGATTTCCTCGCGGCCGAGCGCCAGTTTCGCCTGATCGAGCAGCCCGCGCACCTCGCTCGCGATGCGAGCGTCGGCGACTTCCCGCTCCCGCCGCCGCTCGCCCGCCACGCGGTCGTTCCACCACAACCCCAACCCGAGTAGCACGACCAGTGCGGTGAACGCCAGCCCGAGGGCCATCTGCACCAGCCGCCGCTTCCGCTGCTCGATCGCCCGCAGGTCGGCGGCCAGTTTCTCGCCTTCCGCCTTCACGCGATCCAACTCCGCCTGTCGTGCCCGCTCGTCGGCGGCGGCCCGCAGTTCCGCCACCGCTTTGGCCACCACGCCGGCGTCCGCCGGCCGATCCGCCGGGGTCGGACTCAGGCACCGTTTGCACAAGACGACCAGGTCTGGCTCGGCTCCGCAGGCGTCCAATCGGGCGAAGCACTCGTCCACCTTCCCCTGAGCCGCCTTGATGCGGGTGGTCTCGGCCGACGTGGTGGCGAACGGCGGCTTCCCCGTGAGGATCACCGCCAGCACTGCCCCGAGGCCGAACACGTCCGAGCGGGCGTCGATCTTGCCGATGGCACCGAGCGCCTGCTCGGGCGGCATGAACGCCGGCGTGCCGAGGACGCTGCCCGCCTGGGTGAACAACCCGTCCGAGTCGCGGGTGCTCTGCACCACCGTGCCGGCCGCGGTGGCGTCGGGGTCGTCGGGAGTACCAGGGGGCTGACGCCCCCCGCTCGCCAAAACCTTCGCCAGCCCCCAGTCCATCACTTGCACCTCGCCGAACGCCCCGACCATCACGTTCGCCGGCTTCAGGTCGCGGTGGATGACCGAATGGGCGTGGGCGTAGGCGACAGCGTGGCACACCTGTTCGAACGCGGCCACGAACCGCCCGCGGTCGGCGGCCGTGTCCGGGCGGAGCCTCAACAATTCGTCGAGGGTCTCCCCCTTGATGAGCTTCATGGCCAGGAACGGGCGGCCGTCGGGCAGTGTGCCCAGGTCGTGAACCGGGGGGATGCCGGGGTGCTGGAGTTGGGCGGCGATGTGGGCTTCGTCGGCGAACCGGCGGGCGGTGCCGGACTGCGGTTCGTACTTCTCGTGCAGCACTTTCACCGCCACTTCCCGCCCGAGGGCTGTGTCGGTGGCGCGGTACACGACGCCCATGCCGCCACGGGCGATCTCGGCCCCGAGTTGGTAGCGGCCGACGTTCGGCGGCGGAACTGCGGACGGAGACGAAGAAAGCTCGCCGCCGGTGCTGGCATTCCCATCGGCGAGGGATTGCGTGCGGAGTGGGTCGGCCGGCGGGGCAACGGTGCGGGTCGGGTCGGCCATCGCGCAGCTCCGGTGTCGGTGCGACATCAGGATAACCGCTCCCGCCATGAGCGGATCAGAAATCTCCGCCTCACGCCCCGCTCGGGCGGGGGCGGGGTGGGCGCTTCATCCGCGTCGGGTCCGCCGACTCCGGCGGCCGCCCGCCCCGCGGTTTGTCCTTCGCCTTCCGCTGCCCCTTCACCTGCGGCTTGGCCACCTTCTCGCCCTTCAGTTCGGCGATCTTGTCTCGCAAGAGTGCCGCCCGCTCGAACTCCATCCCCTCGGCCGCTTCCAGCATCTCGCGGTGCAGCTCGGCCAGATACTCGGTCGTCACCACCTGCTCGGCCGACATGCCGGTGGCTTCCGGCAGCGGGTCGGCGATGGAGTCTTCGATACCCCGGCTGATGGCCGAGACGATACTACGCGGGGTGATGCCGTGCTCGACGTTGTACGCCAGTTGCACCTCCCGCCGGCGGTTCGTCTCGCCCATCGCGCGGGCCATGCTGTCGGTCACGCGGTCGGCGTACAGGATGACCTCGGCGTTCACGTTCCGCGCCGCCCGGCCCATCGTCTGAATCAGCGACTTGTCCGACCGCAGGAAGCCTTCCTTGTCCGCGTCCAGGATGGCGACCAGACTCACCTCGGGTAAGTCCAACCCTTCCCGCAACAGGTTCACGCCCACCAGCACGTCGAACGCCCCTTCCCGAAGTTCCCGGAGCACCGTCACCCGCTCGATGGCGTCGAGTTCGCTGTGCAGCCACTTGCTCCGCAGCCCGGCCTCTTTGAAAAAGTTCGTCAGGTCTTCGGCCATCCGCTTGGTCAGCACCGTGACGAGCGTCCGCTCCTTCTTCTCCGACCGCTTGCGGATCTCCGCTTCCAAGTCCTTCACTTGCCCCTTCGCCGGCTTGACGTGGACGACCGGATCGACCAGCCCGGTCGGGCGGATGACCTGCTCGACCACCTCGCCGCCGGTCTTCTCCAACTCGTACGGGCCGGGGGTAGCGCTCAGGCACAAGCACTTGGTCAACCGCTTCTCGAACTCCTCGAACCGCAGCGGGCGGTTGTCCATCGCCGATGGCAACCGGAAGCCGTGCTCGACCAGAGTCGTCTTGCGGGCGTAGTCGCCGTGGAACATGCCCCGCACTTGCGGGAGCGAGACGTGTGACTCGTCCACGATCAGCAGGAAGTCTTCGGGGAAGAAGTCGATGAGCGTGTACGGCGGCTCGCCGGCCGGCCGGCCGCTGAACCAGCGGGCGTAGTTCTCGACGCCGGAGCAGTAGCCCACCTCGCGGAGCATGTCCAGGTCGTACCGCGTGCGGGCCTTCAGCCGCTCCGCTTCGAGCAACTTGCCCTCCTTCTTGAACTGCTCCAACCGCTCGGCCAGTTCGCCCTCGATGCCCTTGATGGCCTCCCGCACGCGGTCCTCGGGGGTGACGAAGTGCTTCGTCGGGAAGACGTACAGCTCGTCCAGTTCCTTGATGACTTCGCCGCTGACGGGGTGGATGACGCTCAGCCGCTCGACCTCGTCGCCGAACAGCTCGATGCGGTACCCCGCCTCTTCGGTCGCCGGCCACACCTCGATGGTGTCGCCCCGCACGCGGAACTTGCCGCGCTGGAACTCCACGTCGTTCCGCTGGTACTGGATGTCGATCAGCTTGAGCAGCAGTTGGTCGCGGTCGATCACCTCGCCCTTCGGCAGGTACACCACCATTCGCTTGTAGTCGCTCGGCGAACCCAGCCCGTAGATGCACGACACCGACGCTACGATAATCACGTCTTCGCGGCTCACCAGCGCCGCCGTCGCCGCCAGCCGCAGGCGGTCGATGTTCTCGTTGATGCTGGCGTCTTTTTCGATGTAGATGTCCCGCTGCGGGATGTACGCCTCCGGCTGGTAGTAGTCGTAGTAGCTGATGAAGTAGCAGACGGAGTTGTGCGGGAAGAACGCCTTGTACTCCTTGTAGAGTTGGGCCGCGAGCGTCTTGTTGTGGGCGAGCACGAGCGTCGGCTTGTTGAGCTGCGCGATGACGTTCGCGCTCGTGTAGGTCTTCCCGGTGCCGGTCGCGCCGAGGAGCACCTGGATCGGCTTGCCGGCGGTGAACCCGGCCATGATCTGCTCGACGGCCTTCGGCTGGTCGCCCGCCGGACTGTACTCGGACACAAGCTCAAACTTGGCGGCCATGCGGTCGGCTCCGAGTGGCGTAGCAGTGGACGAATTGATAGTATACCGAGACGAGTCAAGCCGGCGGAAGGCCGAGGGAGGGCGCGTGATCCGGAAGGCCAAGTTCGAGAACTTCAAGGGCCTGCGGGACGTGGAAATCACGTTCGACAGCCGCTTCACGGTCCTCGTCGGCCCGAACGGGACCGGTAAGACGAGCGTACTTCAGGGGGTGGAAATCCTACTCCAAACTGGCCTTCGTCCGGATGGGAGCAACTGGCTGGAAGCGTACCTAGGGCGCGACAAGTCGAAATCGTTGTCGATTCAGTTTTCGGACCAGGCCGGCGACGGTATTCGCCTTGTTCACCCCACAGTGGAGCGAACTCAGTTTCTCGATACCCCTGCTGGGAACAGCGGAGGTTACTTTGGGATGTACCGTGCCAGTGTGATCACGGGGCATTCAGAAACGCTGGCACCTCGATACGAGATCGGGCACACTCGCAATTTCGGCACGGTGTTGCGACCGGCATTTCAATCGTCGGAGATTGCGAACCCGATCATTACCAATGCGACTCCGCCACCTGTCTCACAAAGCGGAGCGGGGCTACCTGCTCTGCTCGGTTACCTGAAACTCAGAGACGACGAACTGTTCGCAGACATCGAACGTCACTTCTGCACCCTCCTACCAAACATTCGCAAACTACGCGTGGATGAGCAGGGTGGGAACGGACAAGCAGCCCCGAAAGCGTTACTGTTCGACACCACCTACGCCCAGAAGGTGCCGGCTCATCACATGTCCGACGGCACGCTGTACATCCTGGCGCTGATCGTCGCCGTGCTGGGGCCGCACCGTCCGAAGACCCTGCTCATCGACGACATCGACATGCGGTTGCACCCGAAGGCGCAGTATGAGTTGGTCACGCTGCTCAAGAAGTTTCTGGACGAGTTCCCGGACCTCCAGATCATCGCCACGTCGCACTCGCCGTACATCCTCGACAAGTTGGAGCCGAACGAGGTGCGTGTGACGGGCCTGGGCGACGACGGATCGGTGGTGATCGCCCCGCTGACGGACCACCCGGCCTACGAGAAGTGGAAGGACTCCATGTCCCCCGGCGAGTTCTGGAGCCACACCGGGGAGGAATGGCTGAAGAAACTCAAGCGGAGCGCGCCCACCCCATGAGCAACCGGATTGCCGTCGTGTGCGAGGGGCCTTCGGACTTCCCCGTCGCCCGCGCACTCATCGACCAAACGCTGCTCCGCTGCGCCGAGTTGCACTGGATTCACGATGACGCCGATCTTGGCGTCCACGTCGCGTATGGCGGACTGGTCAAGAACGAGCCGTTCATCAAGTGGACCAACATCGACGCTGACTCCACCAAAGACTACCGCCGGTCGCTGCGGTCAGTGTTCAAGGAACAGTGGCCGGAGCATGACATCGCCGTGCGGGTCCAACGGGTGCTGTTCGAGTTTCTCCGCCGGTCGTCGGACGCGGGCGAAGCTCCGCCGTACATCGTGATCGTGAAGGATACGGACAACGACCAGGCTCGGGCGGACCAGTTGAGGGCCGTGCGGGCGCTGTTGGAAGCGAAAAAGCTACTCGCCGTCCTCGGCGTGCAGCACACCGAGCTGGAATGCTGGCTGCTCTGCGGTTTCGACCCGGAGACCGATGCGGAGCGGCAGCGGTTGACAGAAGTGTGTCGCGGGGAGTTCCCGCCCGGCGTCGGGTTCAACCCGTGTGAAAAGTCCCACCAACTGACGGCGACGAAGAAGGATCAGGACAAGCTCAGCCCGAAGCGGGTGTTGAACCACCTGACGAACGGCGACCCGACCCGTGCGATCACGGGACTGCACCGCGACCGCCACGCCGTCCTCAAAGCGCGCGGCACAGAGAACGGTCTGGCGGAGTTCCTCCGGGACATCGAGCAGCGACTCATTTTCGGCGTGTTCGGCGTGCGAGCGGCGACCAACTGACACCCCTCAGCCGATCCCGTACCCGGTGTACTGCCGAAGTTCGGGCGGCTGCGCGCCGAGCACGATGTCCTCCTTCGGCACGCCCGCCGCCTCCAGCTCGTCGGCGATGAGTTGATCGGTGCCGTTGAACTGAATCCACACCTTGCCGTCGATGATGTCCAGGTGGAACGGCGACCCGTGCACCCGCTTCCGGCCCTGCCAACCGCAATACACCAGTTGGAAGTGGTCGAGGGCGGGGTCGAAGATGACCTCGCACTTCACTTGCTCTCCCGGTTGAGTCATCCACTCGGCGTACCCTTCCAATTCGCGGCGGACGATCTCGCGGTAGCGGCTCACTTGATCCATCGCGGCTTCTCCACCCGGTTCGGGTCGAACAGGAACAACGGGACTTGCTGGCCGGCGATCACTTCCTGACCGACCGGTTCGGACAGGAAGCCGTCGTGAACGTCAAACGGCACAGCCAAGAACAACTCCCGATCCGGGTGTCGTTGACTCATCAGGATGCGGTACATGGTGAACTGGCCGATGGCCTGCTGGAGGTCGGCGATGGGCGACCGCCCGCCGAAGGTTTGCACCTCCAAAGCAATCAACTCGACGGCCACTGCCTCGCCACTTGGCCGTTCGGCGGCGAGATCGATGAACAGATCTCGCTCCCCCATTCGTAGGAAAAGCGGGTCGTCGGTGATCGTCCAGCCGTCTGCTGACGAACGCCCCGGCCGAGTGGGGGGCGGGTGCGGACGTGGCCCGCTGGTACGACTTCCGCTGGCGGATCGAGAAGAGCCAAGCAGACTACCCCTCAAGCAGGAGGTGGGTCGGCGACTGGCGGATCGGTTACCAT
>JANNQE010001229.1:0-8149 GCA_031441625.1 Planctomycetia bacterium | reverse complement strand
TTGTTCGCCGTCTCCCGCCGCGGGTCGGACAGGTCGGCGAACACGGCGGCCAGGGGCAGAGTCATCGGGGTTCCTCCCAGAACCCCTGTGATAGCCGTAAACCCTCACCCCGTCAGCCGTTCATAGTGCGGTGGCCCTGGGAACACGCCGCCAATCACTCCCGCCCTGAAAGGGCGGGTTCAACGTGAATCCGCCCCTTCAGGGCGGGGGAAATTGGGGTGGCCGAATCCCAGGCCTCCGCTCGCCTTCGGCTCACTCCGACCTGGGCTGACAGAATCCGCCCCTTCGGGGCGGGGCGGTTCGCGTCATTCTGAACAGTTCGACAAAGCACACATCGGGGAGAGGTCCTCGCTCCCTGAACGTCAGGACCCGGCCCCTCAGCCCCCCTTGAGGCGGCGGACGGCTTCGTTCGCGTCCCAGTACCGCGGATGCTCTTTGTATCCGGTGACGGACTCGAAGCACTTGAGCGCCGCCGGCGCGTTGCCCGCCGCCTCGTGTGCGAGCGCGAGCTGGTACAGCGTCTCCGCCCCGCTCCTGTGATACCCGCGGTAGCTGCTGTACGCCGCCACCGCCAGGTCGGGCCGTTGAAGCTCGTTCAGGTACAAGTCACCGAGCAGCCGCGTGGCCAGATACCACGCATCCTCTTCCTCCCCGCTCCCCTTCTCCTGCTCGCGCACGTCTTCCAACAAACTCACCCCGGCGTCGCGGTCGCCCTTCCGCAGCAGCAGCCGGGCTTCGGCTACCATCGCCGCGTGACTCTTCGGCGTCAGCACGCGGGCCAGCTTCGCCAGGTGCAGGCCGTAATCGATCGTGTCCAGGTCGGGTTCCTTGCTGTCGGCCACCTTGCGGGCTTTCGTCAGGCAGTACTCCACGTCGAACCACGGGGCCACTTTGTCCTTCACCTGCCGGATCTTCTCCACGTCCACCGAGAAGTAGTAGCTGTCCTTCTTCGCCAGCAGGTCGGGGTCGGTCTTGGCCAGGATGAGCGCCCGCGACGTAATCAGCAGGGCGTTCAGTGGGTCGCCGTTCTTGGCGTGCAACTCGGCCAGCGTGCGGAGGGTGTTCACGTCCTCCCGCCCGCCTTCCAGGATGGTCCGCTGGTCGGCCACCGCCGCCGGGTAGTCTTCCCTCCTGGTGGCGTCGGCCACCAGCTTTTCCAGGCCGGCGAAGTACAGCGCCTTCTGGTCCGCCGCCAGCCGCTGCGGGCCGGCGAGCAAGCCGGTGCGCTTCACCTGCTGCCAGTACCCGCGGGCGGCTTCGGCGTCGTTCGCCCGCTCGGCCACCTGCGCCAGCCGGGTGAAGATCCAAGGCCCTCGCTGGGGTAGACCGCGGCCGGCCATCCGCAGGAACGCCGTGCCGCGGTCCACCTGATCGGGGTCGTTGTCGTCCACCAGGGCGAGGCCGAGTTGCTCGGCGTACTCGTAGTTGAACTCGGGCGGCGGGCCGTTCGCGGCGGCGGACAAGAACTCGCTCTCGGTCAGCCCGGAGTAGACGAGGGTCCGCAGTTCGACCGTCGCCGCGTCGTCGGGCGTTTTCGCCAACTGCCGTTCGACGGCGGCAATCGCCTCGATGCGTCGGCCGGGTAGTTGCAACACCGGCGGTCCGAGCCGGCGGACCAACTCCGGGTGCAGCCGCAGGGCCAGGTTCCAGGCGTCGAACAGCACGGCGTTGCGACTGCCCGCGTCGGCCGGGTGGGTGGGGTCGAGCAGTTGGGACAGATACCCCGCGGCCATGTCGAAGTCTTTGGCGTGGGTGAAGGCGACCGCCTTCAGGTAGTCCACGCGGGGGCGGAGCGGCGGGCGGTACTGCTCCACCAGGTCGAGCAGCCGCAGGGCCTCGGCCCGCTTCTCCGGCGTCGGCGTGCCGGCCACCAGCCCGTCGTTCGCCAGTTTCAGGCAGAAGTCGAAGTTGAGCAGCCGGACGGTGTCCGGGTCGAGCACGGTCACGTCCACCTTGCGGTGCAACTGCATCAGCCCGCTCGTCGCCAGTTGGTTCTTCTTGTCGAGTGAGAGCGCCTTGCCGAAGCTGACGAGGCTGTCCCGCACCCGCCCGAGGGACAGGTAGCCGTACCCGCGGACGGTGTGCTTGAACACCCGCACGTGGGGCATGACCCGCGTGGCGTACAGGAAGTAGACGGCCACCGGCACCAGGAACACCCACTTGTCGGCCCCGCCGTCCACCTGGGCGAGCGGGCGGAGGCAGAACAGCCCCAAGCCCAGCGCCGCGCACAGGGCGGCGATCTCCACTTCCGTCTCGTCCGTCTCGCCGCACACGGTCAGCAGGTAGAAGAAGGGCAACCCGGCCAGGAGCAGGGCACCGATCAGCCGCATGAAGCCGACCGACTCGGCCGACGTGCCCTCCGGCTCGAACAGGGGCAGGAAGCTGCCGCCGTAGAAGCCGAGGGACACCAGCGCGACGCCGAGCACGGCACCGACGACCAGCCGCGGCACGCCCGGTCGGAGCCGCCGCACGAGCGCGAAGCCCATGCCGCCGATCAGCCCCGGAACGGCGAAGTAGACGATGGCCTCTTGCGGCAGGCGGGGGGTCGGGACGGCCGTCAGCCAGCCGCCGACCGTGGCCAGCGCCTCGACCTGCTCGGGCGTGGGCGGGGTCGGCGGGGTGGCGTTCAGCACCAGCCCGAGGCCCAGCCCGCCGACGACGCCGAGGTAAATGAAGTACGAGCTGTCGAGCAGCGCGAGCAGGAGGAAGCCGGGCGGATTCCGCAGGGGGTTGTACCCGCGGAGGATCTGCTGCCCGCACCCGAGGAGGAAGCCGACGCCGGTGCCGGCGAGCGTCCACAGGAGCACGGTGCCGACCGTCCCCCAGTTCGGGTGGGCGGCCACCAGGTACGCCCACAGGCTGAGGAACAGGCCCTTGAGGGCGTACTCGAACAGCGCCGAACGCATGGCCGTGGGACTCCCGGCGGGGGAAGTTTTCATGGGAATGGGGGAGAGGATACGGAGCCGGAGGTGGCTGCGGTAGGCTCGACACACCCTGTTCGGGCGGTGGTGATAGCAGTTTACGAAAATCGGTGCCGGTGTGCGAATTCCGTTCCGCCCCGTATCGTCTGCGGATATAGTCCGACGACCCGTCGGGCGGGCCGCACGTGCGCGTCCCGCCTGGGGGCACTTACTTCGTACCGAGGGTGTTCGCTCATGCTCCGCAAGTTCGCTGTGGCGGCTCTGCTGCTGGCCGGGTTCGGGTTCACGGTGGCCGGCGTGATCGCGGCCGACGAGAAGAAGGAAGAGAAGGCGCCGTCCATCAAGGACTGCATGGCCTTCCAGAAGAAGGACGGGCTGCCGTCGCAGGTGGAGAAGGCGGCCAAGGCGGACAAGTGGGACGACGCCCAGAAGGCGTCGGCCGAGTTGAACAAGCTGGGCCAGGCGCTGGGCAAGAACGCCCCGCCGATGAACGCCGAGAAGAAGGACGAGTGGGCGAAAGTGACCAAGGCGTTCGCCGAGCGGACGGCCGCGGTGGACACGGCCGCCAAGGCGAAGAAGGCGGACGACGTGGGCAAGGCGGTCGAAGCCCTGCTGGACAAGAAGACGTGCGGCGGCTGCCACAGCAACTTCAAGCCGGCCAAGAAGTAACCGACGGCCGAACGACACCAGAAGGGCACCCCACTCGGGGTGCCCTTCGTCGTTCGTGGGGCCACGGTGCCACGTCGCCACGAGCCGCGACCGCAAGGGAGCGGACTTCCGAGTGAGGGACGGGAACGCGGTCAGCCCCACAGGACTCCTCGCTTCCGAGATTCGCGGCGGGGCTTGTCTCGCTCCGCTCGACTGCGGCCCGCCCTACCCTCGCCCTACGCCAGCACACCCTTCACCACGGTCGCCGGTTCGACGCCCGTGAGTCGCTGGTCGAGGCCCTGGAACTTGTACGTGAACTTCTCGTGGTCGATGCCCAGGCAGTGCAGGATGGTCGCGTTCAGGTCGTTCAGGTGGACGCCGTCCTTGGTGATGTTGTAACTGAAGTCGTCCGTCTCGCCGTACACGGTGCCCGGCTTCGTGCCGCCGCCGGCCAGCCACATGCAGAAGTTCCGCGGGTGGTGGTCCCGCCCGTAGCTGTCCTTCGAAATGCCGCCCTGCGAGTAGACCGTGCGTCCGAACTCGCCGCCCCACACCACCAGCGTGCTCTCCAGCAGCCCGACCCTCTTCAGGTCCGCCAGCAGCGCGGCGACCGGCTGGTCGGTGTCCTTACACTGGTTGCCGATCTCTTTGGGCAGGTTGCCGTGCTGGTCCCACCCGCGGTGGAGGATTTGCACCGCTCGCACGCCCTTCTCGACCAGTCGCCGGGCGACGATGGCACTGTGGGCGAAGCTGCCCGGCTTGTTCACCTCCGGCCCGTAGCTCTCGATCACCTTCTTGTCTTCTTTCGTCAGGTCCACCAGGTCGGGGACACTCGTTTGCATGCGGAAGGCCATCTCGTACTGGGCCATGCGGGTGCGGGTCTCCGGGTCGCCGAACTTGTCGGCGGTCAACTCGTTCAACTGGCTCAGGCTGTCGAGCATGGTGCGGCGGTCGGCCTTGTCCACGCCGTCCGGGTTCTTCAAATAGAGCACCGGGTCGGCCCCGCTGCGGAGGGCCACGCCGCTGTGCTTGGTCGGCAGGAACCCGCTCGCCCACATGCGGGAGAAGATGGCCTGCCCGTTGCTGCCGGCCGGGAACCGCGGGGTGAAGACGACGAACGCCGGCAGGTCGTTGCTCTCGCTGCCCAGGCCGTAGGAGAGCCACGAGCCGATGCTCGCCTTGCCGGGCACCTCGCTGCCGGTCATCACGAACGTGCAGGCCGGGTCGTGGTTGATGGCGTTCGTGTGGACGCTGCGGATGAGGCAGATGTCGTCCACCATCTTCGACGTGTGCGGGAACAGTTCCGGGTTCGCCCAGGTGCCGCACTTGCCGCTCTGCTCGAACTTGAACTTGCTCGGCGCGACCGGGAACTTGCCCTGCCCGCTGGTCATAGTGGTCAGCCGCTGGCCGAGGCGGATGCTCTCCGGCAGGTCTTTGCCCAGGTGGTCGATCAGCTTCGGCTTGTAGTCCCAGGTGTCGATCTGGCTGGGGGCGCCGTTCATGTGCAGGTAGATGATCGCCTTGGCCGTCGGCTTGTGGTGCGGGAAGCCGGGCAGCGGCGGGTGCTCGCGGCGGACTTCCGGGGCGGCCTTCGCCTGACTCCCCAACAGCGCCATGGCGATGCCGCCGGCGCTCAGCCCGGAGGTGCCGAAGAACTGCCGGCGGGACAGGTGGCGAAGGCGTTCGATCAACGGTGACATGGGTGGTTCTGTTAGGGTGGCCCGCTCTCGCCGAGAGCGGGGTGAGTCGTTGAGGGTGGGTCGCTCTCGGCGAGAGCGACCTCCGACCGGCTCTCGGCGAGAGCCGGCCACCCTAATTTCGCGTCAGTGCCTCGTCCAGGTTCAGCAGCATCGACGCCACGAGCGTCCACGCGGCCACCTCGTCGGCCTTCAGCTTCGGGTTCGCCTTCCGCTCGCCCACGGCCAGCAGCTTGGCCGCGTCCGCCGGCACCTTCGCGTACCGCTCCTGGTGCTTCGACAGTTCGCCGCCCACGATGGCCAACTCCTTCTCGGTCGGCGTGCGGGCGAGCAGCAGCTTGTAGGTGAACGCCACCCGCTCGGCAGCGGTCGCCCCGCCGTCGGTGACGATCCGCTCGGCCAGCAGGCGGGCGGCCTCCACGTGCTGCGTGTCGTTCAACAACTGCAGCGCCTGCAATGGCGTGTTGCTGCGGTCGCGGCAGGCGCACGGCTGCTCGCGGTTGGGTGAGTCCAGGTTCACCATGTACGGGGCCGGGGCGGTGCGTTTGTAGAAGGTGTACATCGTCCGGCGGTACAGCGCGGTGCCGGCGTCCCGCTTGTAGTGCTGCGTGTTGGACCCCGTGAACGCCACCGGCTCCCAGATGTTGTCCGGCTGGTACGGCTTCACCCCCTTGCCGCCGACGGCCGGGTCGAGCAGCCCGGCCACTGACAGGGCGTTGTCACGAATCTGCTCGGCGTCCAGGCGGAACCGCGGGCCGCGGGCGAGCAGGCGGTTGCTCGGGTCGACGTTCAGCAGGTCCGGCGTGGCTTTGGAACTGCGGCGGAAGGCGTCCGACAGGATCATCCGGCGGAAGGCGGCCCGCACGTCCCAGGTGGTGCGGAAGTCGGCGGCCAGCCAGTCGAGCAACTCCGGGTTCACCGGCGGTTCGCCCTGGATGCCGAAGTCGCTGCTCGTCTTCACCAGCCCGACGCCGAACGCCTGCTGCCACAGGCGGTTGACGTACACGCGGGCGGTCAGCGGGTGGTCGGCCCGCACCAGCCAGCGGGCGAAGTCGAGCCGCGTGGCGCGGCCCTTCGCGTCCAGTTTGGGGAACACGGCGGGCGTGTTCGGCTCCACCTTGTCGCCCGGCTTGGTGTAATCCCCGCGGGCCATCACGTGCGCCTGCCGCGGCTGCGGGGTGTCGCGGAAGATCATCGACGACGGGATGGACGCATCGAGCGCCTGCCGCCCGGCGGTGAGCGTGTCCCGCTCCTTTGTCAGCGGTTCCTGCTTGTCCTTCGTCGTCGGGCAGACGGCCCGCAGGAAGTGGTCGCGGAGCTGCTGCGCCTGTTGCGGGTTCGGCGCCTTGTCTTTGCCGAGCGCCTTGAAGAGGTCGGCGATCGGCTTGGGCAGTTTGGCCACGTCCGGACCGCCGCGGGCAGCCACCCACGCCGACAGTGACAGCCCGATGTCAGTGGCGGTCGGCTGGATCGCCTGCCCGGTGACGGCCGCGATCAGGGCGGGGTCGGTGTACTTCAGTTTGGCGAGGTCGGCGTTCACCTGCTTCAGTTTGGCGTCGAGTGCGGCCAGTTTCGCGTCCTGTTCGGGCGTACTCAGCTTCACGCTCGGCTCGTGGTACAGGGCGTTGCCGTCGAGCGGCGACCCGGCGGCCGAGTAGAAGAAGGCGTACAGCGAGTAGAACTCCTTCTGACTGATCGGGTCGAACTTGTGGTCGTGGCAGGTGGCGCACCCGGCGGTCAGGCCGAGCCACGTCTCGGACGCCACCGCCGCCCGGTCGAGGGCGTTCCGGAAGTGCCACTCGGCGTCAATGCTCCCGCCCTCGCCGGTGCTCACGTTGCAGCGGTTGAACCCGGTGGCCACCAGTTGGTCTTTCGTCGCGTTCGGCATCAGGTCGCCGGCCAACTGCTCGACGGTGAACTGGTCGAACTTCATGTTCGTGTTGAACGCCCGCACCACCCAGTCGCGGTACGGCCACAGGCCGCGCTCGTTGTCCAGGTGCAGGCCGTGCGTGTCGGCATAGCGGGCGATGTCGAGCCAGTGCTTGGCCATCTCCTCGCCGTGGTGCGTGCTGGCGAAGTAGCGGTCCGCCATCCGCTCGTAGGCACCCGGCTTGGTGTCGTTGACGAACTCATCGACTTCCTTCGGCGTGGGCGGCAGGCCGGTGAGGGCGAACGCCACGCGGCGGACGAGCGTGGGCTTGTCGGCTTCGGGGTTCGGCGTCAGCCCCCTCTTGGCGAGCGCTTCGTTCACGAAGGCATCGATGGGATTCGCCGCACCCTTCGGCACCGGCGGCGAAACCAGCGGCACGAACGACCAGTGCCCCTCGTATACCGCGCCTTCCTCGACCCAGCGCTTCAAGATGGCCTTCTGCGCGTCGGTCAGCTTCTTGTGGCTGTCCGGCGGGGGCATCACGTCTTTGGGATCGGTCGAAGCGACCCGCTTGAGTGCTTCACTCTCGGCCGGCTTCTTCGGGTTGAATGCGATCAGGTCGCTCTTCTTGTTCTTGGCGTAGGCGGCGTCGGCGGTGTCGAGGCGCAGCCCGCCCTTCTGCTTGCCCGCCCCGTGGCAGCCGAAGCAGTTCTCGGCCAGGATGGGCTTCACGTCGCGGTTGAACTTGACGGGTTCGGCGAGGAGTGCGGGCACGGCGACCAGGAGCACGCCGAGGGAGACGGTCACACGCATGGGGCACACCGATACGGGAGGGCGGACGGCCAACATGACACACCGGCAGGAAGTGTAGCGTAGCCGACGGGCGGGCCGGAGTCACGCCAATATGCAGGAACTGAGGTGATCTGGACCACCCTGTCGTGGGGGGGGGGGGGGGGCAGCGGGGGGGGGGGGGGGGGGCGCCCGCCCCCCGCGCCCACGGGGGGGGCGGGGCC
>JANNQE010001228.1:0-4783 GCA_031441625.1 Planctomycetia bacterium | reverse complement strand
GTGCCGCATCGGCTTGCGGCCCTCGGTGGTCGCCTGGATCGTCACCTTGTTCAGCGCCGGCTTCTTCTTGTCGATGTCGGCGAGCTTCGCCTGTCGCTCCTTCCACCCGGCGTCCTGCGGGGCGTACCACTTCAGGATGAGATCCTTCTGGGCCTTCGGCAGGTCGGCGAACTTCTTCTTCTCCGTGATGAGCGCCTTCAACCCCGTCGCCACTTTGAGGTCTTTGATCTGTTCAATGGCCGTCAGCCGCTCGGAGCCGTCGCCCAGCCACGCCACGAAACCCTTCGCCAACTCCTCCGCCTCATACTTCTTGAACGCCTCCTCCACCGGCTTCCGTCTGGCCTCCCAGTCGGCGTAAGACTGCTTCAGTTCCGGGCTGCTCAGGTCGAGTTCGACCTCGCTCCGCACGGTGGTGGTGAACGCGCTCAGCAGGCGGTAGTAGTCCTTCGTCGGGATGGGGTCGTACTTGTGGTCGTGGCAGCGGGCACACCCCACCGTGAGCGCGAGGAACGTGTGCCCGGTGGTGCTCAGCATGTCGTCCATCGAGTCGTAGCGGATGCGCTCGGCCTCGCGGTTGGTGATCTGCGTGGGGAACACGCCCGCGCCGAGGAAGCCGGTGGCGGCCAGCGCTTGCGGGTCGTTCGGGGCCAGTTCGTCGCCGGCGAGCTGCCACTTCACGAACTGGTCGTAGGGCATGTCGGCGTTGAGCGCCTTGATGACGAAGTCGCGGTAGTGGTAGGCGTGCGGGCGGAAGTAGTCGTGTTCGAACCCGTGGCTCTCGGCGTACCGCGCCGGGTCGAGCCAGTGCCGGCCCCACCGCTCGCCGTAGGCGTCGGACGCGAGCAGGCGGTCCACCACTTTCTCGAAGGCGTTCGCGGCCGTGTCGTCGAGGAACGCATTGACTTCGCCCAACGTCGGCGGTAGGCCGGTGAGGTCGAAGGTGACACGCCGAATCAGTGTTCGTGGATCGGCATCGGCGGCGGGGGTGAGTTTGGCCGCTTCCAGCTTCGCCAGGATGAACGCATCGACCGGGTTCTTCGCCCACTCCTTGGTCTGCACCGCCGGCGGGGTGGTGGTCGCGAGCGGGCCGTACGCCCAATACTGCTTGTCCTTGTCCGTCACCACCATCGGCTTCTTGCCGGTGTCGGTGGTCTCCTTCAGCGGCTTGTCGAACGCGGCCCCCAGGTCGATCCACTTGACGAGCGCGTCCGGTATGTCTTTCGAGACCGCCTTCGCGTCCTTCCCCGGCGGCATGTGCGGCTCTTCGGTGCGGGCCACCAGCTTCACCAGCCGGCTCTCCTTCCCCTTGCCCGGCACCACCGCCGGCCCACGGTCGCCCCCTTCGAGCATCTTCTCGCGGGACACCATGTTGAACCCGCTCTTCGTCTTCTCCCCGCCGTGGCACTCCAGGCAGTTCTTGACGAGGAATTCGCGGACGGTGTCCTTGAACACCACCTGACTGGCGGCCATGCTGGCGGCGTGCTCGGCCGGCACGACGGGCTTGGGCGGGTCGGCCGCGAGCAGCGGGCAAACGACGAGGGCGACGAAGGCGATTGCGGCAACGTGCTTCATCGGCGGAACAACTCGGGAGAAGGGAACGCCGGCAGGTGAGACTACACTACCCGGCCGCACACCGGAAGGGAAGCGGATCGACCGCGGAGGGCGTGCGATTGGAGGTCGGCAAACGGCCCCTCCCACCTCCCCCCTGTAGGGGAGGTCGGTTCCGGTGGCGCGGCCACCGAACCGGGTGGGGGGGGCCGTTCGCCGATTCCCAGTGGCACACCCTCTGAAAGCGGGCGGGACGCCCGCACTCCCGACCTACTTCGCCTTCCCCGGCGTGTACTCCAACTTGACGATCCCACGCCGTCGGCGATCCACCACTTGGTGCCGGTCTTCGTGCCGCTGACGGTGCTCTCGCCGACGACCAGCACGGCCTCGTACTCGCCGGTCGGCACCTTCACTTTCTCCGTCCCCTTCAGGGTGAACTTGCCCTCCACCTTCGAGCCGTCCACCGTCACCTTCACCTCCCACCCGTCCTCGTCGGTCAGCCCGAACTTGAGCAGCGGCACGGGCGAGCTGATCTCCTTGTCCAGGATGTGGGTGCGGAACACGCCGTCCTTCGTCACCTGAATCCGCTCGGTGGCCACCTCCTTCTCTTCGTGTTCGGTCACCAGCTTGATCGACCGCACGCCGTCTTTCTCGCTCACTTCGGTGGCGCGGGTGGTGACGGTGGACGTGCCCATTGCGTACTCCCACGTGGCCCCTTCGGCCATCGGGTAGTAGTCGCTCAACTTCGCCTTCACCGCCTTCGGCACGGGGGCGGCGGCGGCGACCGAGGCGACGACGAGCAGAACGAACGCGGCACGCATGGGGTTCATCCGGGTGGGGGGGGTCAACCACGGGAGGGTAGTTGCGGTGTGGGGACGGGCACACGCGCGGTGCGGATGCGGTTTTCGTCCCTGCACCAGTCGGTGAACCGCTCCATCACGTCGGTGATGTGGTCATCCATGTCGTCGTCCACTCCGGCTGCCCGCACCTCGAACAGCAGACGTTCCAGCGTGCCCAAGATGGTGGACTCCTCATGCCCTTCGGCGGCCAGGGACTCGGCCGCGGCGTGGAGCGGTTTGACTCCCTTCCCCCACGCGGTGCGAATGCGTTCGTCGAGTGAGGTCATGACTGGTCACCTCCGGGAGGGGTTGCCAACCGCCAGTGGGTACGAGTGCTGAAGAGTGCCGCCTCGTACTCCGCCAGTGTCGTCGGCACACCCGGCGACGGCTCGACCATCCCGTGGGTCGGCTTGTCCTGACGGAATACTAACCCTGGCGGCAGATCGGCCGTGTCCATCACCCACACCGGGTCTTTGCCCGTGCCACCGAACGCCGGCGGGCGGAGGAACCCCGGCAGGTGAGTCGGGTCGGCGGGTGACGCGGACATTCCGCGGACGCCGGGTGGCACGATGTCGTCGGCCGCGACCGCATCGACGTCGTTGTTCGGGGCTTGATCGCCGAGCCGAACACCGAGCGCCCGTTTGGAACGCCCCACCTCCGGCAGTCCGTCGGCCGCGACCTTCATGGCACGGTACAACTTCACGGGCGAACCGCTCCTGTCGAGTGAATCGGAGCGTACCACATTCTACACCCTCACACCACACCCAGGCTCACCCGCCGCGGGCGGGGTGGCGGCAACCCCACTGCCTCGCCAGTCACGCCCACCAACTCCTCCGTTCGCACACGGCCGAACAGGGTGAACCCGGTGGCGTCGTCGATGTCCACCGTCACCGTTCGGCCGGTCAGTCGGTCGGGCGCGTCGAACACCACGATGTGGTCGGTCATCGTGTGGCCGGTGAGTTGGGGCACGCCGGCGGGTTCCGCTCCCTTGCGGTCGCGGCTCGTCTCGCGTTTGCTCCGCCCTTCCACCAGCACGCGGACGCTCGACCCGATGAGCGCCCGGTGGTCGGCCAGGCTGTTCGCGTTCTGCACGGCCAGCAGCTCGTTGTTCCGCCACTTCTTCGTCACTTCCGGCACGTCGTCCGGGTAACGCTCGGCCGCCTTCGTGCCCGACCGCTCGCTGTACTTGAAGATGAAGCTGTTCTTGAACTTCGCTTCGGCCACCAGGTCCATCGTCTTGGCGAAGCTCTCGTCCGTTTCGCCACAGAAGCCGACGATGAAGTCGCTACTGATGGCCACGCCGGGCACCCGCTCGCGGCAGCGGTGCAGCATCTCGCGGTACTCCGCCACCGTGTACAGCCGCTTCATCCGCTTCAACACTTCATCACATCCCGACTGCACCGGCACGTGCAAATACTTCACCACCTTCGGCAGTTCCCGCACGGCGTCGAGCAGGTCGTTCGTCATGTCCTTCGGGAAGTTGGTGACGAACTTGATCCGTTCGAGGCCCGGCACGTCGTGCAACGTGGAAAGCAGGTCGCTCAGCCGCGTGCGGCGGCCGTCGCCGTGGTCGAACACGTAGCTGTTCACCGTCTGCCCGATGAGCGTGACCTCTTTGCACCCCTGATCGACGAGGGTGCGGGCCTCCTGCACGATGTGCTCGGGGCGGCGGCTCTGCTCCGGCCCGCGGGTGCTCGGCACCACGCAATAGGTGCAAAACTTGTCGCACCCGATCTGCACCCGCACGAACGCCTGGAACGGGGTGGGGCGCATCTCGGGATCGCGGGCCGGGTCGTAGCTCTCGAAGCTGGCTTCCACCTCGTGCCGGGTGGCGTCCTTGCGGCCCAGGCTCAGGGCGTACTGCGGCTGGCGAGTCTCCTGCACCGCCCGCACCAGTTCGGGGATCTTCGCCAGTTGCCCGGTGCCGACGACCATGTCCACGAGTGGCACGCGGTGCCGCACCCGCTCGCCGTCCTTCTGGGCCATGCACCCGATCACGCCGACCACTTTGGTCGGGTCACGCCGCTTGTGCTGCAACACCCGCCCGACCGCCGAGTACGTCTTCTCCTCGGCCAGTTCCCGCACGGAGCAGGTGTTGAAAAGGATCACGTCGGCGTCGGCCGGCGAGTCGGTGAGGGTGTAGCCGTCCTTCTTCAGGGCGGCGATGACCAGTTCGCTGTCCAGCACGTTCATCTGGCAGCCGACGGTCTCGATGTACACAGTCTTCATGGGTCGGGGGACCGTTGTGAATACGGGGCCGAGTGGAGATTCTACAGGCGAGCCGGGAGCGCGGGTGTGCCTACGGATTTCGGCACCCCACCCCCGCCGGGGGACACAGTTACCCCGCGGGGGGGGGGTGGCCCAAACCAAAGGGCCACCCCCACGCCGGGGGCCCC
>JANNQE010001227.1:0-3440 GCA_031441625.1 Planctomycetia bacterium | reverse complement strand
GGGGGGGGCCGCCCGGGGGGGGGGTGTTCTCCGGTGTCTTGCGTGTGGGTTGTGTCCCCCCCCCCGTCCCCCCCCGCCCCCCTCCCCCCCCCCCCCCACACCCCCCACACCCCACCCCCGTGCGGCTCAGTCCTTGCGGCGGCGGGAGGGGCGTTCGTCCTCGTCCTCGCCGTCGTCCTCGTCGCGGTCTTTCTTCCCCCGGCGCGACGGGCGGTCCTCTTCGTCGCGGTCTTTGTCCCCCCGACGCGACGGCCGGTCTTCTTCCTCGTCGTCGTTCCGTCCGCGGCGGGACGGGCGGTCCTCTTCCTCGTCGTCGCGCCGATCGCTGCCACCGTTTTCTTCCAACTGCTTGCGGTATCCCGCCATCTTCACCCAATAGATGATGTAAAAGATGAGCGCGACGGGGGAACAGGCGACGAGTGCGGCGATGATGGCCACCAGCCCGTTCGTTTTGCCGAAATCCCCTTCTGCTCGCAGCCCGCGGTCGCGGAACTCGGCTTCCAGCGTCTCGGCCACACGCACGATGGTGATGAAGATCCACACGATGTTGAACAGCGGGATGAAGTTCAACCACACCTGGTTCGGCTCCATGGTGCGGTTCCGCGGGTCGCAAAGTTTCAGGGTGCGGACCACGTTCAGGGCGAACAGCACGTGCATGGTGATCGCGGCGGCCAACACCACCGCGTAACACGCCATCATGCCGATGGCCATCCCCGCTCCTGCGGCCCCGTCGGCCGCGTTCCCACCGCCACCCCCGCCGGCTTGGGCGAAGAGCACTCCGGTTTCCGCGAACGTCATGATCGACCTCGGTGTAGTGAACGTGTACCGATCCACCGGCTGGCGGGCGCACGGTGCGGCCCGGCAGTTCGGCGACTGCGCCATTCGGTAGGCAGAGCATTTGTATGAACTGCGAGAAAGGGTGCCCCGCGGCACCGTCGAGTTGTGCGTCAGTCGTCGCGGCGGCGGCGGGAGGGGCGGTCGTCGTCGTCCTCGTCCTCGTCGTCGCGGTCGCGGCGGTCGCGGTTGCGGCGGCGGCGGTCGTCTTCACGCTGCTCGTCGCGGCGGCGGCGGCGGTAGTCGTCCCGCTCCTCGCGGTAACTGGCCCCTTCGCTCAAGTGGCGGTTGTACTCGGCCATCTTCACCCAATACATGATCCAGCAGACGACGCCGGCGATGCCGAACAGCCATCCGACGTAGGGGATGATCCAGGCGAGGATGAGGGAGGCGTAGCTGATGCCGAGTTGCTGGCCGTAGTCGCCGGGCACGTCGATGCCCCGCTCGTCGAACTCGTTGCGGAGCGACTGCCCCACGCGGCTGACGGTGAAGAACATCCACACCGCCCCGAAGCACGGGATCAGGTTCAGGAACACCTGCCCCGGCTCCATCAGCCGGTGGTGCGGGGCGCACTGCTCGAGTGCCCGCTTCAGGGTGAACAGGAAGAGCAACTTGATGACCAGCCCGGCGACGACGAAGATGCCGCCGCCGACCAGCAGGATGATGACAAGGGTTTCCTCTTTCCCCACGCCGCCACCGGCCTGGGCGAACGGGAGCAGTGCGAGTGCGAACGGCATGATCGGCCTCGGGGTGGGGAGGGCACCGGGCGGGTCTGCCGTCATCTTCGGCGGGCGGGGGCGTTTCGGCGAGTGGTCAGGCAGTGGCGGCTTGGGCCGCGTGGTAGCGGCGGCGGTACTCGGCGTCGGGGTCGTTGTCGTCGCCGACTTCTTCTTCGTGGTGTGCGGCCACCGCGACGGCCGTCCGCAGGCTGGTGAGCAGCCCGGCCCACCGCCACACCATGAACAGCCCGAACACGGTGGCGACCGTGGCGGTCAGCCATGCGAGCACGATCCCAGACGCGGCGAACACTGGCTCGTCTCGGGACGAGTTGAAGACCTGTCCGGCCGCGTAGACGCCCAAAGCCAAGACGAATCCGCCGGGTACGTACAGGTACAACCGGCTGACGGCTTTCACCTCGGCCACCAGGGGCGGGGCGAACTGCTCGGCCAGCGTGCGGAGGAACAGGTGGAACTGCACGCGGGAGATGTAGGCGGCGATGCCGGTGAACAGCGCCCAAGTCACTTCGATGATCGGCGGCAAGGGGCCGATGAGCTTCGTTCCGAACCAGGACACGCCGATCAGCGCCGCCCCGCTGAGCAGACTGGACACTTCGAGAACGGTCGCCAGTTTCACACGGGCGGCGGCCGTACCGTCACTCAACGTCATTCGGAGGCAGGCGTAGCGGCCGAACGCGCCGAGCACCAGCCCCACACCGGCTGCGGCGAGGCACCCGTACATGGCCCCGTTCGTGAGGGTGAGTATGGCGCCGCCGACCTCATCCTGGTTGCGGTACATGCCGTAGTACGTCGGTCGGGTGTTCGCCGTGAGCAGGCTGAAGGCGACAACGAGGACAGCGGCCGTGGCCAACGCCCACAGGCCGAGCGACGAGAACCGGAGGCCGACCGACAGGTTGCGATTCCACGAAGGCATCATGCGACTCCTGGGGGAGGGGACAGCCCCACGAGTCTTTAGCACACCCCCGGCCGTCGGGCGGTCACTCGGCGTCGGCGGCCGGCTCGTCCCGCCGCTCGTCCTCTTCGTCCCGCTCTTTCCGCGCCCGGTACAGTTCCTCTTCGTCGTCCCGGTGGACGTCGCCGAAGGCTTGTACCGATCTGGTCAGTCCGCCGAGGACGCGGTCGTAGAGCACCAGCCCGAGCATTCCGCTCATGCCTGTGAGAATGCTTATGGCCACGGCGAGCGGTGTGGTCATCTCCTGCACGCTCAACATGCTGCCGCCCGCGCCCACCCCCCACGCGAGCAACCCGGCCCCCCAGTCGGCCAGAAACAGGGCGAGCGATCCGCGGGCGCGGCGGGCGGTGGTCGTGTCTTCCACCACCCCGGCCAGCACACGCAGGAACCGCAGGAAGAGGATTCGGCCGCACAGGAGCAGGACCACGGAGAAGCCGATGCCGACGGCCGGCACCCAAAACTCCTGGGGGAGCTGCTTGTACCCCATGGCGAAGATCACCCCGACGCCGACGAACCCGCTGAACCACCCGCTCGCCTCCAAGACCACCGCCGCAATCGCCCGCCCGCGGACGGTCGGGTACTCGGCCGGCGCTTTCAGGCACTTCACCCGTCCGACGATGCCCGACACCACTCCGCCTACCCCGATGAGGACGTTCAGCCAGAAGGCCCCCCAGAGGGTGGCCCGGAGGGGGTCGTCGCGCCAGCCGACCTGCCCGACCAGCCACGAGAGGACGATGGCGGACGTCGCCCCCCAGCAGGTGAGCAGGTAGCCGGCGTGGGCGATCCGCAGCCCGCGGGCGACGGCGTGAAAGGCCGAGTGCATGCAACGCTACTCCTGGGGTCGGTGACGCCTGCCGGGCGGGTCAATCACCCTCGTAGGGTGGGTCCAGCGACGGCCTCCGTCGCGCCGACCCACG
>JANNQE010001226.1:0-5075 GCA_031441625.1 Planctomycetia bacterium | reverse complement strand
TGGGCGGCGGGTGTACCACGGGTTTGCGGAAATCCGCGTCCAGCGACAAGTCCCGTGCGCCAACACCCAAGTTCATGCACCGTTCACCACGCCAACACCGGAATCATGCTGGAGTTCGCAGGATCAGGGCGATTGCACCCGTATAACCCGCGTAGCGGACGCCATCCGAGGTGGCGAGTTGTGTGTACTGCACAGCTTGCTTTTGGTCGCTCACCCATTCGAAGACGATCTCGTGTTCTCGGATTTGCACCGTGCTAACCGGCACATCAGAGCCCAAGATTTCAGCGAGATCACATTCACCCCAGCAGCAGCGGGCTTCAAAGACTGTCGCAAATGGCCGTTTGGCCACAGGCGTCTTCAGCGGTTGAGCGATCACCGTCTTCGTTGGCTTGCGGCTCGTCTTCATCTTTTTCAAAGGTTCGCGCGCCATGGTTTCGGTTTCCGAAGGAAGGTGTGGCAATGACGGACGGTGATGTCGAGTAGAAGCCTCACGCAAACTACCACTTTGTGGTCCGCATCGATCCGCCGACCACTTCCCCTCACCCGCCGGGTTCGCTCCGCTCACCCCGGCGGGTGGGGGCGGCCGACTCCACCCCTGGCTCACGACTGTCGCCGCTCCGCGACAGGGTGTTGGTCGCCATCGCCTTGAGGCACCTGCGGAGCAGTTCACTCGTCATTGCTCGCGGAATCTACTGATCGCTCACGACAGCGCGACGTTGTGGTAGACATCCTGCACGTCATCACAGTCGTTCAGCATGCCCAAGAATTTCTCGAAGAGTGCCACATCGTCACCGGTGAGTTGTTTCGTCTCCTTCGGGAGGAAGGTGATTTCTTGGACCTCGAATTCGAGAGCCGGGAACGCTTCGAGCAGCGCCGTTTTCGCCTTGAAGAACTCGCTCGGGGGGGCGAACACCGTGACGGTACCATCCTTGAGACTGAGCTCCTCGACGGCGATGTCGGCGGCGAACAGGGCCTCCAGCACTTTCTCCTCGTCTGTGCCGGCGAACGAGATCACAGACAGGTGGTCGAACAGCATCGTCACCGAGCCGCCGGCGGACAGCTTCGATCCTGTCTTGCCGAAACAGTTCCGGACGTCCGAGATGGTGCGTGTGGGGTTGTCGGTCAGGCAGTCCACGATGATGAGGGAGCTGCCGGGGCCGAACCCCTCGTACCGCGCCGTCTGGTAGCTCTCGCCGCCCGCGCCGGCGGCCTTCTGAATCGCCTTGTCGATCACGTGACTCGGCACGTTGTCACGCTTGGCGCGTTCGATGAGGTTCCGCAGGACCGGGTTGACGTGCGGGTCGGGCACGCCGTTCTTGGCCGCCACGTACAGTTGTTTGCTGTACTTCGAGTAGATCTTCGAATTCGTGGCCGCAGTCTTGAAGATCGAGTACTTCCGCTTCTCGAAAATTCGTCCCATTGGGAGTCCGCCTCTCGACTGTTCCGGGGGGAGCAGAGCGTTCGCCCCACTGTCCCACCAGGAATGAGCGTAGAGATTCTATGCCGGTGGTTGAGCGATGGAGCCGGCGGCAGAGTTCACCCGCGCTTCGGGCGAACGGGCGTCCAACTTCACCCGCACGTGGGCGATCTGCCGCAGGCGCACGTCGTCGGTCGCGTCGGCGACAGAACCCCGTGTCTCTGTCGCCCCTCCGGGGCTTGTTCATTTCACGAATCCGCTCCAGGGGTTGCGTCGCTCGCTCCGCTCGCCGACTTCACCCCTGGCTACCGACTGTCGCCGCTCAGCAGCGCGGTTGTCGAACACCGGTCGCCACCGCACTTCCCGCAACGGAGCGGGTAATTCACTCCCGCTCCCTCGCGGTCGCGGCTCGTCATGCGGGGTACTCCCAGCCTTTCCGCGGTTGCCGGCTCAGGAACTCGTTCGCCTCCTTCTTGTCCGTCTGGCCTTTCACCGTGTCCCACGTCAGTTCCTGCCCGCTGCGGTAGGCCACGTTCCCGAGCAGCACGGTTTCCGTCAGAGGCCCGGCGTACCCGAAGTGGCACAGCGGCTTGCCCGTCCCGCGGATGGCGTCGAGCCACTCCTGGTGGTGCCCGACCGACTTGGCGATGGACTGCGCCGGCGGCTTGAAGGCCTTGGCGAACGCTTCCGGGAAGAGTTGGTGCTTGCCGTAGTGCGACACCAATTTCTTGCCGTCCTCGCCCTCGAACAGCACGCCGTCGGCGAACCCGGTGTATTTTTCCGTCCCTTCCAGGTCTGGCCCGCCGACGCCGTGGAACCAGCTCAGTTGCACCTCACCGCGGGTCTTCGTCGCCGGGATGGTGTAGTCCACCCGCAGGGTATTCGGCACCGTGTTGTCGGCATTCGGGATCGCCTCCCCGCTGGCCTTCACCTTCGTCGGCGCGCCCAGGTCGAGTGCCCAGAACGCCAGGTCCATGAAGTGACAGCCCATGTCGGCCAGCACGCCGCCGCCGAACGGCCACCACCACCGCCAGTGGAAGTGCGGCCAGTTCAGGTGGTTGGCGTAGAAGAAGTCCTCCGCCACCGGCCCGCGCCACAAGTCGAGGTCGAACTTCGGCTTCTTCGCAGGCGGCACCATGTCTCGCCCGCCGTCCGGCCGCCGCGAGCACCACACCTTCACGCGGCTGATTTTGCCGAGCGCCCCGGACTGCACGATTTCCACCACCCGGCGGTAGTTGTCGCCGGCGTGGATCTGCGTGCCCATCTGAGTGACCGCCTTCTTCTCCGCCGCCAACTTCTGCACCGCCCGCACCTCGCCGATGTTGTGGCACAGCGGCTTTTCGCAATAGACGTGTTTGCCCAGGCCGAGGGCGGTGAGCGTGGGGTGTGCGTGGTGGTGGTCGGGCGTGCAGACGGCGACGGCATCAATGGTCTTGCCGAGTTTGTCGAACAGCTTGCGGTAGTCGGTGAAGAACTCGGCCTTCGGGAACAGCTTGCGGCCGGCCGGCACGCCCTCGCGGTTCTCGTCCACGTCGCACAGGGCGACGACCTCTTCAGAGGTGATGTTCTTCTGCGTGAACTCGCCCTGCCCGCCGACGCCGATGAGGGCGATCTTGATCTTGTCCTTCGGCTCGTCGGCGCGAAGCGTGCGGATGAGCGGCCCGGCGGCGACGGCGGCCCCGGACGCGGCGAGGAAGCGACGGCGGGAGAGCATGGGCGAACTCCGTGTGCTACTCGAACAGGTCGCGGACGGCGACGCTCAGGCCGGGCAGGTTCGGGTCGGCGGGGAGGGAGTCGTTGACGTTGTAAGTGACGGCGGCCTGGCCCGGGTGGAACACGGCCACCGTCCGCCAGCGTGGGTCGATCACCCAAACGGTCGGAACCCCGACACCCAAGTATTCAGCCACCTTTTCATCCATCGTCGCTTTCGTCGTGCTCGGCGACCAGATTTCCACCATCAGGGTGGGGACGCCTTCGAGGAGAGTCGTGGCGTCGGTCTGAGCGGCCTCCATCTCGGCCGATGTGAGGACTACATCGACGCCGACGGTCGTGGCAGGGTCAGTCGGCAGGATGACTCCGACCTCGCCGCAGTACGCCCCACCGTGTGGCACCGGGAGTGCCCGTTGCCACCCCCGCAGGAGGCTGCCCACCGTCACCATGACTTGACAGTGGAGGCGGTTGCGAACGGTCATGCCAAGCTCCGCGAACTCGGTCGGTTCCTCCCGCAACTCGCCGCGGATGATCCACCGTTTCACTCCGTCGTCAGGCATCGCGAGCAAATCGTCGGCGGTGTAGATGCGTTCGGCGGTGGCCGTACTCATGAGGCGTCCTCCGGTCGGTGGTGTAGTGTATCACTTCCCCGCCCACACCTGCACCAGTTCGACGCACACCCGCACGCAGCTTTCCATCTCCTCCACGCACACCCACTCCAGCGGCGAATGGAAGTTGTGTTCGCCGGTGCTGATGTTCGGCGTGGGCAGGCCCATCTCGGTCAGGCGGCTGCCGTCGGTGCCGCCGCGGATGCTCTTCTCCGATGGTGTCAGTCCCGCTCGCCTGGTCGCTTCGATGGCATACGGAACCGCCCGCGGCTCCTTCCCCATGCCGTCTCGCATGTTGCGGTACTGGTTGGCCGTGTCCACCTTCACCGTCGCCTTCGGGTGAGCCGCTTCGATCTCCCGTCCGATTCGCTTCAGCATGTCGGCGTATTCGGTCAACTTCGGCGTCTCGAAGTCGCGGAGCAGGATGTGAATCTTCACCTCTCCGACGCCGCCCTCGATGACGTACGGGTGGACGAACCCGCTTATCCCCTCGGTGGTTTCTGGCGACAGTTCGCCCTGCGGCAGCTTGGTCAGGAACTCGCCGGCCAGCTTCACCGCGTTCAGCATTCGGTCCTTGGCAATCGCCGGGTGGATGTTGATGCCGGTGATGGTGACGGTCGCCTTGTCCGCGCTGAACGTCTCGCCCTCCACCTCGCCGGCTCCCGCCCCGTCGAGCGTGTACGCCACGTCCGCCGCCAGTTCCTTCAGATCGACGTGCGTGACGCCCTTGCCGATCTCTTCGTCGCAGGTGTAGCAGACGCGAACCGGCCCGTGCGGGATGGCGGGGTTTTCGATCAGCGTTTTCACCAGCTCCATGATGACTGCCACGCCCGCCTTGTCGTCGCCGCCGAGCAACGTGGTGCCGTCGGTGGTGACGATGGTCTTGCCGAGGAGTGCGTTCAACTCCGGCGAGTCGGCGGTGCGGATGACTTTCGACGTGTCGCCCGGCAGCACGATGTCCCTGCCGGCGTAGTTGCGGATGACTTGCGGGTTGCAGTTCTTCGCGGTGGTTTCCGGCGACGTGTCGACGTGGGCGACGAACGCGACCGTTGGCACGCCCGGTACGTTCCCCGGCAGGGTGGCGTATACGATGCCGAACTCGGTCTGGTACGCATCCTTCAAGCCGAGTGCCAGCAGTTCGTCCCGGAGCAACTTGCCCAGCACCAGTTGGTTCGGCGTACTGGGGTACGTCGTACTCCGCTCGTCCGCCATCGTGTCGATGCGGGCGTAGCGGATGAACCTGTCGAGCAGCGTGGACATGCCGGGGTTCCAAAGGCGGATGGCATCGTTGTAGGCGAACGGCGCGACGTGAGTCCGCCGGTTCCGCAACACACCGGCGG
>JANNQE010001225.1:0-5058 GCA_031441625.1 Planctomycetia bacterium | reverse complement strand
GAACTGCGCCACATGGCGAAGGTCGTTCGCCAGCGTTCCACGAGACGAGGATCAGGCACGGCCATCACGGGGGCTCCTGCGGGCGAGGGAACCCCAGACTAACTCACCCCACAAGACGCGACTTCACCGGACGCTATCGGTGAGAAGCGGAACCAGGAGAGGCTGAACGACCGGGAGGACTTCGCCCTCGACTTGCTGGCGGCGTTCGCCTACGCCATGTACGCCCGGCTGTACGAGCCGCCGGCTCCGGTCGCGACGAGCGACGGCCCGTTCCGGCCGAACGTGTCGGCCGTCCCGCACGCGGAGATGGGGAAGGTGCGGGCGAGGGTGACGAAGTTGCTGAAGGACGCCGACCTGGTGGAGGCGGATTACTCCGTGACGCACCTGGAGAAGGTGGACCTGCCGGCGCTCAACGCGCTGAACGCGGGCGTGCAGTATGACCTGCTCGACAAGGACGATAAGGCGACGAGCGACTTCCGCTGGCACGACCGCACGCTCCAGGAGTTTATGGTCGGGTGGTGGCTGTCCAGGTATGCGGGCGAGGAGGACTTAAAGAGGCTGCGGGGGTGGCGGTTCGATAACCGGATGGAAACAGAGAAGAGCCTGTACGCGCCGCTGTGGGGGTTCCTGGTGGAGATGCCGCGGGCGGTGCGGAATGGGAGGTGGTTCGACGCGGTGAGAGTGCTGTTCGAGCCGATCAAAGACGGCGAGGTGGTGCGGTGCTGCGAGATGATCTACCGCTGCTGGCACACGTTCGCGGGGATGCTGGGAAAGGAGAGAGCCAAGGCGGACGAGATCGTGAGGAAGTGGCAGGCGGAGTTCGCCGTGCTGACGGGGCCGGTGGCGGACAGCCTTCGGCGGGATGAACACGACACGCACTTCAAGCGATGCCCGAAGGACGTGGCGGACGACTGTAAGCCATATCAGATGGGTGCAGCGGACGGCGAGAAGGATGCCAGTTCGACTGAGTTCCCCCGGCACACTGTGGTCGTGTCACCGTTCCAGATGAGCCGGGGGCCGGTGACGAACGCGCAGTTCGAGTTGTTCGATCCGGAGCACAAGGCTGAGCGGGAGTTCAAGGACAAAGTGCCGGATGAATCGGAGTTGGCCCGTCACCCGGTGGTGAACGTGGACTGGTGGGAGGGGTGGTGCTTCGCGCGATGGGTGGGCGGCCAACTGCCGACGGAGGCGGAGTGGGAGTACGCGGCGCGGGGCGGGACGGTGACGCCGTTCGACTGGGGGGAGAGGCTGAACGGGACGGAAGCGAACTGCGATGGGAACTTCCCCTACGGCACCGATCAGAAGGACGACTACAAGAGGCGGACGACGGCGGTGGGGGCGTACGAGGGGAAGGCTCCCCAGGAGCATCCGTGGGGGCTGGTGGACGTTCACGGGAACGTGTGGGAGTGGTGTCTAGACTGGTACGATGAGGGGTTCTACGGTCGGCCGGAGGCGACCAAGCCGAACCCCGAGTGCAGTATTGGTGAACAATTGTATCGCGTGCTGCGCGGCGGGTCGTGGCTCGACTTCGCCTGGTTCTGCCGCGCCGCCAACCGCAACAGGCGCGTGCCGACGTACCGCTTCAGCTACCTCGGTTTCCGTCTCGTCCTCCCCTGTACTTAGTTAAACTATTCTCTTGATTATTTTATCCTTTGATCTTCTGTTTTTTACCCTCTTCTGTCTTCGCGGCCGAAGGCCGCGCCCGCGTTTTTTTCATTTTCTTGAGGTCTTCCAGTTGGCGGAGGGTCTTGAGTAAGAGAGCATCGCCGTTGGTGGTGAGCAGGTGCCCGAACCAACTCTGCACGCGACTCGTCACCTCCTCGAAGGTGATCCTTCCGGCCAGACACGCCTTCGCCATGCCGCGGAACCGCCGGCGGAAGGCACGGATGTTCGGCTTGCGGAGGTAGCGGTGCGTCGGCCAGGTGCGGAAGCCGACGAAGGTGACGCCCCGCCGCGTCGGTCGCAACTCCGCCCGCTCGGTGTGCAACTTCAGCCGCAACCCGGCGGCGTACTCGACGACCCGATCGAAGGCGGCCCGGAGTTCGGCCGGGTCGTCGCCGAGGAGGACGAAGTCGTCGCAGTAGCGGACGTACCCGCCGAACCCGAGCCGGGCGGTGACGAAGTGGTCCAGCCCGTCCAGGTACAGGTTGGCGAACCACTGGCTGGTCAGGTTGCCGATGGGCAGCCCCCGCCGGCGTTCGGCCGGGGTGAACAGGTGGTCGGCGGGGAAGTAGTGCAGCGGCGAGTCCTGGTCGTTGGACGTGTCGATGACGCGCTCGATCAGGGCGAGGGTGGGGCGGCACTTCACCTTGCGGCGGAGCAACCCCTTGAGGATGTCGTGGTCGATGCTCGGGAAGAACTTGGTCACGTCGCACGGGATCAGGTAGTGGTACTGGCCGAGCAGGTGCTGGAGGCGGTCGGCGGCGGCTTGGGTGCCCTTGCCCTTCCGGCAGGCGTAGCTGTGCGGGTGGAAGCCGCGGTCGAGCACCGGCTCCAGCACGTTCATCAGCGCGTGGTGAACCACCCGATCCCGATACGGGGCGGCCGAGATGAGCCGGCGTTTCGGGCGGTGGATGGTGTGGGTGGTGAACGGGCCGGGGGCGTACGTGCCGGCGAGCAGTTCGTCGCGGAGGCGGAGCAGTTCCCACTCGGCGTTGAAGTGGAACCGCTCGACGCACGGCCGCCGCCGCTTCCCCCGCCGGGCCTTGCGGGCGGCGAGCAGCAGGTTCGGCCACGCCGTCACGCAGGCCCACAGGCCGCCGGCCCGCCTCACGACCCGCCCCGCGTGGTGACGGCTTTCACCCAGCCGCCGAGTTGCCGGCCGCACTCCTGGAGGCGTTCCAGGGCGTGCCGGTGGGCGTCGTGGGGGAGGGCCTTCAGGTCGTGGGCCAGCCGGAGCAGGAAGCGGATCACTTCCAGTTCGACGTTGGCCCGCCGCAGGGTGTCGGCCTTCTGTGGCCCGGCCGGGGCGAACTTGGCGCGGACCAGGTCGGCCAGGACGGCGAGGCAGCGGGCGTTCACCTCGGCCCCGACGCCGTGCCGCTGGCCGCGGGGGAACCGCTCGACCCGTTCGGCGAGGTGACGGGTGAGTTCGTACCAGTCGTCCACGAGGCGGAGTTCGGCGGACACGGGAAGCTCGCGGGGTGGTCGGACGGGGCGTTCGGCGGACGCCTACCAGACCCGTCCGACCGGCGGCCCGTTCGGCCCGGCGTTCACACCGCCGGGCACCGGAGTGGCGTCAGTACTGGCGGTCCGCGCCCGCCGGGTCCGTGAACACGGCGGCTCTGGGTGGTCGCCGGTGCAGGGGAGGACGAGACGGAAACCGAGGTTGTTGTTGCGGTTCGTCGGCTCGTTCCTGTTGCGGTTGGCGGCGCGGCAGTTCCTGGCGTTGTTGAGCCACGACCCGCCGCGCAGCACGCGATGAGTGACGCCACCCCGGTGCGGGTATGGCCTGGCGACGGGAGGCGGTCAACTGCAACAGGAACTTGCCGCGGGCCACCAACCCGCGGTCGTCCGTAAAACTTTCCCGCACCGTCTCCGAAACCCCACAGCCGACGCGTAGACGCCCATGCCAGTGCCGACTTTCGAGCAACTGCGGGTTCGGCTCGCCCGGCTGCTGCCGTCGGCGGTGCCGTTCGAGGGTGTGGTCTACCGCTCCAGCACACCGAAGTACGCGACCGAGACCGACCTGCTCACCGGGGAAGGGAGCCGGATCATGGGCGGGCGGTGGAACCCGAAGGGGGTGGCGGTGGTTTACGCGTCGCTGACGCCCGAGACGGCGATGGCCGAGACGCTCGCCCACAACCGCTACAACGGGGTGCCGGTGGAGGACGCCATGCCGCGGGTGTTCGTGGCCATCGCGGTGAAGTTGGGTCAGGTGCTCGACCTCAGGGAGGGGAGCATCCGCCGGCGGGTGCGGGTGTCGGACGCCACCATCCGGACGGTGGACTGGCGGCGGGAGGTGTACCACGGCCGCGAGCCGATCACGCAGCGGTTTGGCCGTGCCGCCCACGCCGCCGGGTGGGAGGGGCTGATCGTCCCGTCCGCGGCCGACCCGGACGGCCACAACCTGCTCCTCTTCCCCGAGCGGCTGGGGGCGACGAGCACGGTCGCGGTGCTGAACGCCGCCCGCCTGGGCACGGGGTGACCGGCAACTTTGCCTGCAAGATTGCTTGACATCGGACGGGAACGGGCCGATACTTCGGGTGGGCTTCCGGCCCCAGGAGTGACGCCATGGCCACGACCGCCCGACCGAAGGCCGTCAAGCGGCATCCGAAAAAGCCGGCTCGCAGGCCCGCCGTTCTCGTCATCAGTTCGGGCCAGGCGGCAGACACGTCCGTGGGCAAGCTCCGCTCCAAGCTGTCGCTGACGCAGACCCAGTTCGCCCGACTGCTGCCGGTGTCCGTCCGCACGCTGACCACCCTGGAGGGCGGCGCGCCGCCGACCCAACCCGTCGCCCGACGGATCACCGAACTCGACCGTCTGACGGCCGCGCTGTCCGAGGTGATCCGGAAGGAGTCGCTGGGCAAGTGGCTGCTCACCCCAAACCCGGCGTTCGGCGGGTTGACCCCGCTTGAGGTAGTGGAGCGGGGCGAGGGCGACCGCCTGTGGGAGACGGTCTACTTCCTCCGCTCCGGCGTCGCGTCCTGACCGGCCGTTTCGCACTTCGCTGGGTCGTGACGTGTCTGTTCTCTGGTAGGAGGACCGACGCACATGACCACCGCCCCGCCGCTCGAACTGCTCGTCACCGACCCGGCCGCCGGCGGGGTGCTCGCCCGCCTGCTGGCCGACCCCGCCCACACCGCCGTCGCCGCCCTGCGGCCGGACTTCGACCGCACCCCGGCCGCGTTCCTGGCTGACCGCCTTCGACTGGCGCCGCCCGGCACCGGCGACGATCGCCGCCCGCTCGATAGCTGGCTGGCCCGGATTATTCAGGAGCGCAAGCCAGATAGTCGTTTCTCGTCGTCCTGAACGTGTTCCGGTCGGCGGAAGCACCCGCTCGGCCGCTCGGGGCGCACCGCCCCCTTACCCCCATCCGGCTTTTCGAGTTGTCCTGGC
>JANNQE010001224.1:0-11243 GCA_031441625.1 Planctomycetia bacterium | reverse complement strand
TTCGGTGAATGCAACCGCCTCCCGGGAGCGCGGGCGTCCCGCCCGCTCGGAATGCGGGGGGGACGCCCGCGCTCCCGTTACGACTCCTCGAACTCTCGCGGGCGGACGGCGAACGCTACGGGCGGCAGGGTGACGCCGGCGAGCGACAGGAACCTCGCGCGGAGGACGGCCGCGCCGCCGGCCATCAGGTTGCGGGCCACCTGCACGACCGTCCGCCGCTCCGGGCCTTCCAGGAACGAGCCGGCCGCCCACCCGTTGAACGCTCCCATCGCCGGCCCGCACCACACCTGGTAGTCTACCGCCCGCTCGGGGTCGCCCTCCCGCGCCCACCGGGACGACATCAACAAATACCAGCGGAACACCATGCCCATGCGGAAGCGCGGGTCGCGCCGCCCGCGGTCGGCCTGCTCCGGGTGGTGAGTATCAAGGTAGCGTTCCACGTCGGCCCACACGTCGGCCAGCGGTCGGCGGAACAACTGCCCTTCGAGGGCGGCCCGCTCCTCGGCCGGCAACTGGTCGAGCGACTCGTACCGGCGGTACAGGTCGGCCAGTTTGTTCGCCCGCGGCACGAAGAGTGTTCGCGCCTTCAGCACCTGCACCCGCGCGCCCATCTCGAACATGTCGCCGGCCGGGGCCATGCCCACCCCGCCGCCGTCCACCTTACACAGCAACCGCTTCACCGCGTCGGATGTTAAAGCCTCGCGGCACGCCTGGTTCACCGACCCCGTCAGCACGTAGGCCGCCCCGCCGACGAACGCCGCCGCCACCGTCGATGGTGTGGAGATGCCGCCCGCACAGCCGATGTGGATGGGCGTGGCGTACCCGCGGTCGCGCACGATCCGGTCGCGGAGGTCGCACAACCGCGACAGGAGCGGCATCATCGCCTGGTTGTCGGTGTGCCCGGCCGAGTCGCCCTCGGCCGTCACGTGGTCGGCGACCGGCAGGCCCGCACCAAGCTCGCCCTCGTCGGCGGTCAAATCCCCACTCCGGACGAGCGACTGCACCATCGCGGGCGGCGGCGGCTGGAGGAACTCCTCGGCCACTTTCGGTTGCGACACCTTGGCGAACAGGTGCCGCGCGACCGGCACGCCGTCCGGCCCGCGGCGGACGCCCGACAGCCGCGCGTACACCACCGCCGGCGTGAGCGCCACGTACCCCGACGCCGACACTCGGCCGACCCCCTTCCGCACGTACAGCCTCGCGGTGGTCATCTCCTTCTGCGGCGTGACGGGGCTGTGCAGCAGGTTCGCGCCGAACGCCCGGCCGTCGGGCAACCGCCGGCGGATGTCGTCGAGCGCGTCGCCGATCTTTTCTAATTCAACACCGCCCGCGCCGAAGAAGCCGAGCATGCCGCCGGCGGCGATGTTGGCGACCAACTCCGGCCCGCTGATGCCCCCCGCCATGTCGCCGGCGATGTACGCGAACCGCAACCCGTGGGCTGCCCGGAAGTGTGCGTCACCGAGCGACTCGGCCGCCACCGCCGGCACCCACGCCACCGCGCCCGGCGGGGCGGTCATGCCGTCGGCGCGGACCAGTCGCGCGCCGTCGCCGTCGGCCACCGCCCACAGCGGGTACGGCTGCGACAACAGTTCGACGGAGCCAGTCAGCTTCCGCGCCGGGGTCATCCTTCCGCCTCCGACGCAGTGAACACGGCGAACCCGTGTTCGCGGGCGAGGCGGGCGACGGTGTGAACGTCGGCGGTACTCACCGGGCCGAACGACAGGTGCCCGTCGTACCGGCTGAGGCCCAGCAGCAGCGTTTCGCCCAGGCAGGCGAACACGCGATCCGGGGCCATGTGCAACCCGCACAGGCCCGGCCGCTGACCCGCCGGCAGGCGGATTTGCCCGCCCGACAGCACGAGCGCGTCGGGGCGGTCGCGGGTCACGTCCGGGTGAACGTCGCTCGGCACCGCCACGTCGCACACCACTACGCGGCCGGTGCCCAGGTGTTCGGCGTGAATGATCGGCTCGGGCGAGTTCGACGCCGACAGGATGGCCCGGCAGTGCCGCAGGTCGGTCAGGTCGTCGCTCACGGCGAGCGGGCAGTCGGCACCGAGTTCGCGCTCGACCGCCGCGAACAGTTCCGCCGCTTCGCCGGCCTTCAGCGGCCCGCCAACGAGGCGCTCCCTCACTACCCGGCTGGCCTTCAACCGTGCCGCCACGCCGCGGTCGCCGGTGCCCGCCCGCAGCTTGTCGAAGGCGTCGGTGAACAGTTCGGCGGCCAGTGTCCGCAACCGCGGGCGGGAGTCGCGGCGGCCGACCAGCAGCACCCGGCCTGCCTCCTCCGCCACCAGCCGCGAGTACGTCGAGCCGATGTTCCCGTAAGCGCCCACGACGGCCACGCGGCACGTCGCCAGATCGACCCCGGCCGTCCGGCAGCCGTCCCGCCACACCTCCATGCCGGCGTGGACGGTGAGCGCGTTGCCGGTGGTCAGCCCAATGTCCGGACGGGCGCACAGCACCGCGTTCCCGGTGACGATGGACAAATATCCACCCAGGCCGACGGCCGACACGCCCTCTTGTACGCAGCGGTCGATCTGGGCGTCGATCTGCCCGCGAATCCAGTCGAGGTCGTCGGCCTGCAGCGCTTCGGCCAGTTGGTCGCTCGTCGCCATGAAGCCGACCACATCCGCCACCGCCGTGCGACCCGTCGCCGACCGCACCCGCACCCGTCGTGCGATGCCGGGGCTGCCCACGCGGCTGAACCGGCGGATCAGGTCGCCGTGCAACGGCTCGGGCAACTCGGCCAGCGACGGCTCCCACCAGGCAATGTCCGGCGGGCTGAGGAAGTAGCTGAAGAAGGCCACCCGCGGCTCGCCCGGCAGTGGAGTGATGACTTCGGGCGTCGGGCGGTCGTTCCAGTCGGCGACGGCGGCGAACGGTTCGAGGGCGTCGGCGGTCACGAGGTGCCGCACCAGCCGGGCGGCGTTCGCCTTCGACAGGATGACGCACAGTTGGCGGAAGGCGGCGAGGAAGCGGGCGGTGTCGTCGGCCGACAGGTACGCGGACGGCTCGACCCGGAGCGTGAGCGGGGCGGACGACGTGGGCATGACGCGGATGTCGTGGACGTTCAGCAGGTAGCTGGCGGCGAGCAGCCCGAGGAACGGCCCGGTCTGGCGGAAGAGCGGCGACGCCGACCGCGCCGGGTCCACCAACTCGACGCCCAGCAGACAGCCGCGCCCACGCACGTCGGCGATCACCTCCGGAAACTCGCGGCGGACGGCCCGCAGGCGGGTCAGCACGTCGGCCCCCCACGCGGCGCACCGTTCGGCCAGCCGGTCGCGGTCGAGCAACCGTAGCGCGGCGAGTGCGACGAGACAGGCCGGGTCGTCCTCGGCGAACGTGGACGAGTGCAGGCCGGCGAACTCGGGCACGGCGTGTTCGCGGTCGATGAGCAGCACGCCGATCTTCGCCAGCCCGCCGCCGAGCGCCTTGCTGAAGGCGTAGTAGTCGCCCCGCAGTCCGACCCCTTCGCCGGCGGTGAACGTGCCGCTCCGTCCCATGCCGCACTGGATTTCGTCGAGCACCAGCGGGAAACCGTGGCGGTCGGCCAGGTCGCGGACCTCGCCCACGAACTCCGCCGACAGCGGGTACACGCCCCCCTCGCCCTGGATCGGTTCGAGGAACACCGCGGCGATGCGACACCACGAGTGCCGCTTCAGTCGCGGCGTTCCACCGTCCGCGACGAGCGTGTACAGTTCGCGGGTCTCGCGGGCGACCACCTCGCGCAGCCCCCGCACGTCGTTCGGGTCGAGGAACTCGACTTCGTCGCCCGTCGCCCCGCCGACGTGGTAGTCGGGGTTGTACGTCAGCCGCAGGGCACCCGCCGTCTTGCCGTGGAAGCTCCGCCGCACGGCCACGAACCGCGGGGGCGTTTCGAGCGTCGCCCGGTTCACCCGCTCCAACTCGGCCAGCACCCCGCGGAGGTCGTTCACGGCGGTCGCGTCGAACCCCGGCACGTCGGCGAGGCTGCGGAGGAGAGTGAGGGGGAGTTCAGACGGCGGGTCGGCCTTCCACCCGTGGACGGCCACCGCGACCGCCTGCCGCTGCACCTTCCCCCACGCCTCCGCCCGCTTGTAGTGCTGCAACACGGCGTGCTTGAGCGCCGCTTCGATCACCTCGGCCCCGCTGTTCCCGAACACCGCCGTGTACTCGCGGCCGGTGAACGCCCCCACCCGCCGCGACAACTCCGCCGCCAGCGCCCCGCTCGCCCCGCGGAGCGACACCTGCACGTGAGTGGGTACGCGGGCGGCGTAAGCCCCTTGCAGCGCGGCCACCAGCTCCGGGTGGTTGTGCCCGAACAGGGTGGACCCGTACCCGCCGACCAGATCCAGTACGCGGACGGTTCGCCCGTCGGCGTCGTACTCCAACACGTCGCCGGCGGCGGTGCGGTACTCCTTGTCCAGACCGATGGACACCAGCCGTTCGGCCAGCATCGGCCGCACCCGCGTGGCGTACTCGGCGGCCCCGTTCGACGGCACGGGACGAACGGCAGGTTCGGAGAACGTCGGTGCCGGAGCGGGTGGCGGTGGGGCGACGGTCACGACCGGCGGCGGTGGTGGGGCCGGTTGCGGTGGCGGCGGTTCGGCAGTGACGGTGCCCCTGCCGAGCAGCGCTTCCAGGCGGGCCGGTTCGATGTTGCGATGCAGGTGGCCGGCGAGCGACGGCAGGTCGGCGTGGTCGAAGAGCAGCGTCGGCGGGAGCGACAGGCCGGTGGTCGTTTCCAGGTGCCGGAGCATCTGCACGGCGGAGATGGAGTCGATGCCGAAGTCCTGGAACTTGGCGTCGGGCGGAATGTGCGCCGCGTCCACTTCAAGGAACTTCGCCAACTCCGCCGCGAGGAACCGCTGCACCTCGGCCACCGCGAACCGGCTCGACACGGGCGGCGCTTCGACCGGAATCGGTGCGAGGGCGGCGGGTGCGGTACTCGGGAGGGCGACGATACTGGTCTGCACGTCGGCCCCGGCCACCGCACGGGCGAGCGCGTCGAGTGCCGCCGTCGGGTCGAGCATCTCCACCCCGCGGGACTTCAGCGCCGCCGCGAGCGCCGCCGCCATGCCCACCTCCGCCCACGGGCCGAACGCCACGCTCCGCGCTGGCCGCCCCTGCGCGTTGCAGTAGACCGCCAAGCTGTCGAGGAAACGGTTCGCCGCGGCGTAGTCGGCCTGCCCCGCGTTGCCCAGCCAGCCGACCACCGACGAGAAGAAGACCACCGGCGTGTCGCCGCGGGCGGCGTCAATCGCCATCGCGCCGAGCACTTTCGGGCGGAACACCTCCGCCATGCTCTCCATCGACTTTCGTTGCAGCAGCGCGTCCCGCACTAACCCGGCGGCGTGGAAGATGGCGTCAATCCGCCCGTACTTCTGTCGCACGCCGGCCAGCAGCCGGCCGACCGCCGCGGCGTCGCCCACGTCCACCGCCGCCGCTTCCGCGTTCGCCCCCAGGTGCGCGACCGCCTGCGGTGTTGCGGAACGACTGACCAGCACCAGCTTCGCGCCGGGGTACCGCTGTTGCAGCCACTTCGCCAGTGCCAGCCCGATGCCGCCGACCCCGCCCGTGATGACGTACACCCCACCGGCGCGGAACAGGTCACTCCCGGAAGTGTTGACGGCCGGCACCGCTTCGGCCGACGGCGTCAGGCGAACGCCCCCGCGGAACGCCACCTCCGCATCCGTCGCCGTCGCCATCAAATCTGCGAACACCACGCTCGCGCCGCGGTCGGCGGGCAGGTCGAGGCACTGCACCCGCCACGGCGTGTACTCTTTGCCGATCACCCGCGCCAGCCCCCACGCCATCGCCCCGACCGGCTGCGAACAGACGTCGGCCTGCCCGGTGGACTGACAGTCGGCTGTCACTACGCGGAGAGTGAGCGGCGACTTCGGGGCCACGTCCCACAGCGTGCGCGTCAGGTGAACGAGCGAGAAGAACGCGTCCGTCGATTGCGGCAGTAGCCCGGCCGACGCGCCGCCGGCGTCGCACGCCCAGCAGTGGATCACTTCCGCCGGCCGCGTGCCCGTGGCGTGCAGCGTCTGCCACAGGCGGGCGAAGTCGTCGGGCTGGTCCGGGTCGAGTGCGAACTGGTTCGGGCCGGTCTGTTGGAACGTGTCCCCGCGGGTGACGACCACCGCGTCGGCGAACTGCCGAACCACCGCCGCACCAACCCCGCTCGCGTCCGAGAACACCACGCGGACCCCGGTCGTGGGAACTGCGGCCGGCGCGGGCGTCGGCTTCCAGACCGGCCGCAGCACCCGCACGTTCGACGGCGGTACTGAAATTGGTGGCGGTGGAGTGCCGACTGCCGACCGCACGACGGAGGCCGCCCCCGACCCCGCCGCCAGATTCTCGAACAGGCGGTAGCGGCGCTCGAACTCCTGCCGCACGACGGACGCCGGCACCGCCCGCGCCCGCAGCCCGCGCAACTCGGCCAGCACGCGCCCGCGGTCGTCGGTCAGCGTTACGTCGGCGGTGGAGCGTTCGGCGTCGCCCTGCCGCGTGCCGTGCGCGAAGGTTCGACCCTGCACCGGCGCGTACACCCGCACCGCCTCGGCCGCATACGGCAGGTGCAGGCCCGACCCGTCGCCGGTGCTGATGGCCAGCGCCGCCAGCGCTTGCAGCGAGCCGTCCATGAGCGCCGGGTGCAGGCGACAGTTCGCCCCCTCGTCGTCGCCGTCGGGCGGGCAGAGTTCGGCGAACACCTCGCTGCCGTTGTGCGACAGGTGCCGCACCGAGCGGAGCGTGGGGCCGTAGTTCATGCCGCGGTCGGCGAGCGCGCGATACAAGTCGGCCGGCGGCATCACATGCCCGCACCGCCGACGGACGGCGTCCAGGTCGAGGGCGGCGGGCGGTGTGTGCCCGTCGATGCCGGCGGTGGCGGAGGCGTGTTCGAGCCACTCGCCGTCGTCACCGGCGGTGAACAGTTGGCACGCCAGCCCGTGTTCGTTCGCCTTGCAGCGGAGTTGCGTCCGCAGCGTGCCGTCGCGGTCGGCCCACGCCGGGCGGTGGAAGGTCAGGTGCGTCAGCCGGTCGGCCGGGCGGGTGAGCGCCTGGCCGGCGGCGGCCAGCAGCAGTTCGAGCGACAGCACGCCGGGCATCAGCGGGCGGTCGCCGAAGCGGTGGTCGCTCACGTAACTGGACAGGGTGATGGTGTTCATTGCGTGCCCTCCGGTCGAGGGCGGAGTCCGAAGGTGTGTTCGAACACGACTGCCCCGTCGGACTGGACGGCGGCGGTTCCGAGCAGCGGGTGCGGCTTGCGTGCGGGCGGGGTCTGCGGTTCCACCGCGGGCGGCGCGTCGGGCATTTGAACGCGGCAACTCACGCGGTCGAACGGGAACGTCGGCAGGCTCACCCGCCGCCCGCCGGGGGCGATGTCGGCATTCACCTCGGCCCCGGCCACGAACGCGCGGGCGACGGCCGGCAGCCCGGAGGCGGTCGGCGGGGCGGGCGGGGTGCCCGTCGCGTGCCCGCGCCACACGCTGCGGTCGTCGGCCGGTTCGCGCAGGCGGCGGGTCAACTCCTCCCGCGTGGTCGCCAGCACCGCCAGCCGGTGGGGGAAGTGTGCCCGCCCGACGGCGGCGGTGAAGCAGACATCTCGCAACTGCACGTCGGGGTTGCTTTCAACATGCTTGGCGAAGGCGTCGGCCAGCCGATCCAGCCCGCCCGCGCTCCGTGCGGAGAGCACCAGCAGGTGCGGCGTGACGGTCGGTTCGGGCGGTCGCGTCACCGGCCGCGCGTCTTCCACCACCACGTGCGCGTTGGTCCCGCCGAGGCCGAAGCTGCTCACCCCGGCCCGCCGCGGCACGCCGTTCCGCACCCACGCCCGCCGGCGGTCCACGAAGAAGAACGGTGTTTCTTCGAAGCTGATGAGCGGGTTCACTTCACTCAGGTGCAGCGACGGCGGGAACTCGCCCGCCCGCAGCGCCAGCAGCACCTTGATGAGCGAGCCGATGCCGGCGGCCGGCTCCAGGTGGCCGATGTTCGACTTGAGCGAGCCGATGCCGCACACCTGCCGCGTGCCAGGCGGGAACACCTGCGCCAGCCCGCGCACCTCGATCGGGTCGCCGAGTGAAGTGCCGGTGCCGTGCGCTTCCACGTAGTCCAGTTGCTCGGCCTTCACCCCGGCGTCGATCAATGCCGCCCGCACCACCGCCGCTTGCCCGGTCGCGCTCGGCACCGTCAGCCCGGCCGACTGCCCGCCGTGGTTGGCCGCACTCCCGCGGATGATGCCGTGGATCTGGTCGCCGGCCGCCTCCGCGTCGGCCTGCCGCTTCAGCACCAGCACGCCCACCCCCTCGGCCGGCACGTACCCGTCGGCCCCGCTGCCGAACGACTGGCAGCGGCCGACCGGCGAGGCCGCCTGCAACCGGCTGAGCGCCTGGTAATACAGCGGCGACATGGCGGCGTGGACGCCCGCCACGATGGCGGTGTCGCACTCCCCGCGGCGGAGGCTCGTCACGGCCAGGTGGACGGCCACCAGCGACGACGAGCAGAGGGTGTCGATGGTGAGCGACGGCCCGCGGAGGTCGAGAAAGTACGACAACCGGTTGGCCAGGATGGCGCTCGAGTTGCCCAGCGCGATTCCGGCGTCGGGCAAGGCACCGCCGTGCCCGATGAGCAGGTCGCGGAAGTGGTAGTGGGTGGCCCCGACGAACACCCCGCAGCGGTCCTTCGGCCGACTCTTGCCGGCGTGCCCGGCGTCTTCGAGAGCTTCCCACGCCGTTTCGAGCAGCAGCCGCTGTTGCGGGTCGAACCAGCGGGCCTCCCGCGGCGACGAGCGGAAGAAGAGGGCATCGAACTGATCGAGGTCGGTCAGGAAGCCGCCCCAGCGGGTGTACGTCTTGCCCACCTGCGTGCGGTCGGCGGAGTAGTGGCGGTCCACGTCCCAGCGGTCGGCCGGCACTTCCGTCACGCTGTCCACACCGTCTCGCAGGTTCCGCCAGAAGGCGTTCAAATCGGCCGCGCCGGGGAACCGCCCGGCCATGCCGATGACGGCAATCGGGTGCGAGCCGTCGCCGTTGCGGCTGGTGACGGTCGGCGTGATGTCTGGCAGCGGTTCGACGACCGTGGCCGGGGTGATGGCGAGCGCGTCGCCGTGTTCACGCAACAGCACTTCGGCGAGCTTCCGCACGGTCGGGGCGTCGAAGAAGAGCGTGGGCGAGAGCGACTTGCCGGTGTGCGTTTCCAACCGGCGGATGAGTTCGACGGCGGTGATGGAATCGACACCTAGCTCGAAGAACGGCACCTCGGGCAGGATGTGCTCGGCCGGCAACTCCAGCACCTTCGCCAACTCGCCGATGAGCAGCGCTTCTACGTCGGCCGCGGAGGGCAACACCGCCGACACCACCACCGGCGCGGGCTTGTCCACCACCACCGGCGGTTCTTGCACCGACGCGGTTGGCGAAGCGGACTGCACGTCGAGCCAGCAGGAGGACATCTGATACGGGTACGTCGGCAGTGCCACCCGGCGGCCGGCGAACAGGTGCGGCCACTGCGGTTCGGCCCCACGCACATACGCCTCGGCCCCGGCCAAGGCGGTGGCGGGCCGGTCGGCGTTCGCCACGGTCTCGCCGACCACACCGCTCCACATGGTCGCCGGGATCGCCTTCACGCCGGCGCGGAAGTCGGCGAGCGCCTTCACCACCGTCGGCAGCGAATCGGCGACGACCGCCAAGCGGTGGGTGAAGTGCGTGCGGCCGAGGGCGACCGTACCGCACACGTCGGCCAGCGTCACTTTGTCCGGCGTTTCCAACATGCGGCGGAACCGTTCGGCCAACTCGCCGAGTGCCGTTTCGTTTCGCGCCGACAGCACGAACAGTTCCAACCCGGTTCGCGGCGGTGTCGGGCGTGTGGTCGGCGGCTCTTCGAGGATGACGTGCGCGTTCGTCCCGCCCATGCCGAACGAGCTGACCGCCGCCCGCCGCGGGCGGCCGTTCCGCACCCACGCCCGCGGCCGGTCCACCAGGTAGAACGGGCTGTCGGAGAAGTCGAGGAGCGGGTTCGGAGCGCGGAAGTGCAGGCTCGGCGGAAGCTCGCTGTGCCGGAGCGCGAAGATCACTTTGATCAGCCCGGCCAGCCCCGCGGCGTACTCCAGGTGGCCCAGGTTGCTCTTCACTGACCCCACCCCGCACGCGGCCGACCGCACCCCGGCGAACGCCCTCTTCAGCCCGCCGAACTCGATCGGGTCGCCCAGCGCCGTGCCGGTGCCGTGCGCCTCAACGTAGTCGATGGTGTCGGGTGACGTGCCCGCCCGCCGGTGCGCCAGGGCGATCACCTCCGCCTGCGACACCGGGTTGGGGATCTCCAGCGCGTTCATGCGGCCGTCGTGGTTGACCGCCGTGCCCTTGATGACGGCGTGAACCGTGTCGCCGTCGGCGAGCGCCCGGTGCAGCGGCTTGAGCAGCACCGCCGCCACCCCTTCGCCCCGCACGAAGCCGTCCCCGCCGGCGTCGAACGTGCGGCACTGCCCGCCCTTCGCCTCCATGCCGTCTTGCCGGAAGGCGGTGAACACGCCTGGCGACAGGATGAGATTGGCCGCGGCGACGACGGCCGTTTCGCAGTCGCCCGCCCGCAACGACTGGCAGGCCAGATCGACCGCCACGAGCGACGACGAGCAACTGGTGTCCACGGTGAGTGACGGACCGGACAGGTTGAGGGCGTGCGACACGCGGTTGGCCAGCACCGACGGCATGCTGCCGAGGATGAACTTGCGGAGGTCGTCCAGCCCCGGCACCTCGCGGGCCAGTTGCCAGTACTCGCCCCCGCCGCCCGCCACGAACACGCCCGTCCGCCGACCGGCCAGCGCTTTCCCACCGTACCCGGTGCTTTCGAGCAACTCGTGACACGTCATCAGCAGCAGTCGTTGACCGGGGTCGATCCGCTTGGCTTCCCGCGGCGACAGGCGGAAGAACTGCGGGTCGAACTGGTCGATGCCGTCGATGTACGACGCGCGGAAGGTGTCGGGCGGGGCGGCGGCGAAGCCGGGCACGAGGGCGGCGCGCTCGGGCGGCACCGGCCGCACGGTGGACCGGCCGTTCCGCAGGGTGTCCCAGAAGGCGTCCAGGTCCGGGCCGCCCGGCAACCGTCCGACGAGGCCGATGACGGCAACGTCTTCGGTGCGAGCGGCGGGTGCGATGGGGGAAGCGTGGGAGCCGTTCAGCTTGGGGGAAGTGAGGCCGGCAGGAGTGTCGCCGCCACGCTCCGCGGGGCGGTCGGATTGTTCCGGCAAAAGAGCATCCGCCCCGCGGAGCG
>JANNQE010001223.1:0-9749 GCA_031441625.1 Planctomycetia bacterium | reverse complement strand
GGTCGGGGTGTGCCACGTGGGGTTCGGGGGGGGGTGGCGGTTGTGGGTCGTCACGCCCGGCGGCGGGGGGCGGTTCTGTTGGGGGTTGGGTGGTCCGCTCACCCCGAGCGCGCACCACCCTAGTGGCGTTCCGAATCCAGCTCTCGGGGACAGCGGACCACCCTAGTGGCGGTGGTATTGTCCGTCGCCGTGGTCGTGGGAGCAAGTGGCCGGGTCGTGGGCTTGGGCGGCACCGAAGAACCGCCGGCGGATGACCCGCACGACCAGACTGACGAAGAACCAGCCGACGCACGTGAGCACCACCGCCCCGGACGGCCCCGGCGACAGGTCCACGTTCCCGGCGACGATGACCGTACTCGCGCTGATGCGGTAGCCGATGACCGCACACCCGACACTGCCGACGAGCGTGACCCAGAACATCCGCCGCAGGTTGCCCGACACGTTCGCCGCCGCCGCCGCCGGCACCAGCAGCAGGGCGTTGATGAGCAGCACGCCGACGGCGTACACGCTCAGGTTCACCACCACCGCCAGCAGGGCGACGAACAGGTAGGTGTTCCACCGCACCGGCAGCCCGCGGGAGTTGGCCAGGCTGGGGTTGAAGCTGCCCAGCACGAACCCGTTGTACCGCAGGGCGACGACCACCGCCGTGACGGCCGCCATGCCGGAGAGGATGAGCAGGCGGAACTCGTCGATCAGGTACAGTTGGCCGAAGAGGATCTCTTCCAGCGGCATCCGCACCACGGCGTTGAGCGCGGGTAACAGGAGCGCCGAGAAGCCGAGGGCGAGGGCGAAGAACACGCCGATGACGGTGTCCGAACTGAGGATCGTCCGCTCCTGAATGACGGCGATGGCGAGTGCCACCACCACCCCCACTCCGGCCATCACGAGCGGCGTGGTCCACAAGAGCGGCTCCGCCTGCACTTGAGATCGCACGCCGGCGAACGCCACCATGCACAGGAACGCCACCGTCACGCCGGACATGGCCGTGTGCGCCATGGCGTCCGAGAAGAAGGCCATGCGGTTGCCGATGACCAGCGAGCCGATCAGCCCGCAGGTGACGGCCACGAGGAGCAGGGCGAGCGTCGCCTTGACATCGTACCCCGACGTGCGGAACAGGTCGGCCAGCGTGTCCACTAACTGAGTGACCCAAGTGACCATCGGCCGACACCAGTGCAGCGGTTCGGGGCAGGGGAGGGGTGTGGCCGGCTTGCTGTCGCCGGGGTCTGTGACCCCGGTCTGCCCGGCCTCACAGAGGCCGGCTCCAGCAGATCGTTCACGCCATCCGACTCGCCGCAGCGTGCAACAGGCGGATCGCCGCGGCAGCTTCGTCGGCAGTCAGCGTGAGCGGCGGGGCCACCCGCACCACCTTCTTCGCCAGCGGGCCGAGCAGGTGAACGCCGTCGGCCGCCGGCGAAGTTCCGCGGTATGCTTCCAGTACGAACTGGTTGGCCCGTTCGTTCGCCGTCTTCCCGTCGTGGTCGACGAACTCGACCCCCCACACCATGCCTTCGCACTCGCCGCGCACGGCCGTCACGAACGGGAATCGCTTCAGTTCTGTCAGCCCGCTTTCGATCTGCCGTGACACCACCCGCATCGGGGTGAGTACATCCCGCGCTTCGTACTCGTCGAGCGTGGCCGCCACCGCCGCACACATGAGCGGGTTCGCGCTCCAGGTGTCAGACCCTTCGCCGAAGCCGAGGGCGTCGAAGATGTCGGCCCGCCCGACAGCCGCTGCCACCGGCACTCCGTTACCCAGGCCTTTGCCGAGCACGACGATGTCCGGTTCGATGCCGTAGGTGTCGAACGCGAACATCCGCCCGGTGCGGCCGAAGTTCGATTGCACTTCATCCAGGATGAAAACGACATCGTTCTCCCGGCACCACGCTTCCAGCGTCTGTAAATACGCCTTCGGCGGGTGGTACGACCCGCCGCCGCCGAGGTACGGCTCGGTGATCAGCGTGCCGATCTTCCGCCCGAACTGGTGGAGCAGGGCGTCGAGTTCCGCGCGGTACGGCGTCGGGTCAAATGGGTCGTTGCGATTCGCCACGTCGCGGCACTCGGCCATCGGGAACGAGATGAACCGTACCCGCGGGTCGCGCTCGGCGTCAGTCTCGCTCCCAGTCACGGCGTTCGACAGCCCCTTCTTGCCGTGGAAACCGTGCCGAGTCGCCAACATTATCGGACGCAATTTGTCACGTGCCATCGCTGCCCACAAAGCTTTTTGAATGGCTTCCGAGCCGGACGCGGCCCACATCACTTGCCCCATCCTGGCTCCGCCGGGCTGATTTTTCAGACAATCGGCGAGTCGGCGACTCGTCTCACCTTCCAGCGGCGTGACCGCGTTATAGGTCGTCATCGGCACTGCGGGCAAGTAGCCAGGGCCTGCAACATTATCGGACGCGACCGATAACGCCTCCATCGACGGCCATGCCATGTACTTCACGAACCGCCGCATCCACGAGGTCGGGTTGTGCCCCAAATTCGACACCAGCACGCCGGAGGTGAAGTCCCACAGTCGCTTGCCGTCTGGCGTCCAGTGGCACGCGCCAGCGCTGTGCGAGATGACTGCCTGAGTCGGGCTGAACGTGCGGAGTGACCGCGGTTCGACGCGGGCGGACAGGTGGCGAGTGCGGTTCGATTCCGGCTCGCCGGCGTGGTCGGCGGGGAAGGGGGGGCTGTTCATCCGAGCGGCTCCGGAGGTGTCATCGGCCACAACGTTATCAGACGCAGCGTCAGGCGTGGTCGAGTTCACGGAGGTATCGCGGCGGCACGTGATCGGTCAGCCACACGCCGTTGGCGGCGAGGAAGAACGCGAACCCGTCGCCGACCATGCTCATGGTATCGACCGCGAACACGATCGGTCTTCCGTGCCTTTTGCCGACAGCGACGGCCGTGGGCAACTCGGCGGACAGATGGACGTGCTGGCGGGCCATTTTCAACAAACCCGAAGCGAGGATCGGCTCGCGGACGTGAGAGGCGGTGCCGTGATACAGCACTTCCGGCGGAACGACGGCTTCGAGCTGTAAATCGACTTCGACCGAGTGGCCCTGGTTGGCACGGATGAGCTGGCTGGTCGGGTCGAGTGCGAATCGCTGCTTGTCGCAGCGGCGGACGACCTCGTGCAACTCGTCGGCGTCAATCGGAAAGCCGACCCGTGCAGCCGCGGCGAGCAGTTCGGCAATCGGCACCCAACCGGCGTCGCCGAGAGTCAGGCCGATCGCTTCAGGCGCGTGCCTCAAGTGCTTCGAGATGAACTTGCTGAGGGTGACTCGGCGGCGGTCGTTCACGGCGGGCCTCCGGCGGGGGAGGGGAGGGGGGTGAAGTACGGACTCCTCCATTTCGGACAGGTTCGCGGCGACAACATTATCAGACGCGATTGCCGTAGAGTTCCACCGTCTCGACGACGCCCGGCTTGAACAGATGAAGGCCCGGCGAAGGGGTGTTCACCTTCACGACGGCATCGGGGTGCCCGTCGGCCTGGGCCGCGAGGATCGCCTCGAGCGCCTGAACGACGGCGACGACGTTGCGGTCGGCGCGGATGTCGTTGTAGGTGAGCGCGTTCATCTGCTGCAATCGGTGGGCACGCTCGTCGCCGGAGCCGCCAAAATGCACATAGGCCACTTCGCGGAAGAAGCGTTCAATGGCCTCGATGCCATACCCGCGGTGTGTCCGCTCGCCCCACGGCTCCAGGAACGCCGCGTTGTAGTGGTGGTTCGGCGTGTTCTTGATCTCGTGAGGGGATCGCCCCTCGACGGCCAGTTCGACGCCCCGTTTCCGCTGGTGGGCGAACCACACGCCGTTGTCGAACCGGAATTGCACCTCTTGTTCGACGTAACCGGGGAAGTTGTCCGGGTTCACCCAGTTGGTATGGATGTCGAACGCCGCCTCGCGGCCGTCCGGGTGCGTGTAGACCACGCGGAGCAGCACCGAGTCCCACGTCGGCGGGGCAGGGGGGGGCTTCTGCACGATCCCGCGTTGCCCGGTCGCCGTCACCCGCGACAGACTCCAATCGGGTCCAAACGTGAAGTCGATCAGCTTGAGGTAGTGCACGGCGACATAACTCGCCGGGTTGCGGCCGACCACCCACTCGGCGAACTGGCCGGTGGCGATGCTGCGGGGTTCGAGGAGCGAGCAGTACCCGCTGTTCACATGTTGCAGCACCCTGTCGGCCACGTGCGTGCGAAGTTTCTTGTGATCCGGGTCGAGCAGCTTGTGGTAGACGACTTTGCACAGCACGCCGTTCGCATCGGCGAGCGCGGTCAGTTCGTCCAGTTCGGCGAGCGACAGGACGGACGGCTTCTCGATGAGCACGTGCTTGCCGGCCGCGAGCGCCGCCTTCGCCGGCCCGAAGTGCCGGTCGTCCGGTGTGGCGACGCACACCGCCCACGGGGTCGCGTTTCCCAGGTTGGTAGTTGCCAACTCCTCTGCCGCGTTCGGCCCGACGAAGTTGGTGAACTGTCGCCGCGCGAGGGGCCCTGCCGGTGCGAACCCGTACTTGAACATCCCCTTCTCGGCCTGGTATTTTTCCGCACGAGTGCCCGTCCTCGTGGCCACGGCTGTGAGCACGACGTGAACCCGCTCGTGATCGGGAGTGAAGACCCAGTGGTGGTCGTCGAAGAAGTGGCGGTAGGTTTCGTCGAAGATCATGCCGAGGCCGACCATGCCGGCGCTGATTGTAAGGTCGCGGCTCATAAATCACCCCAATGCAACATAATAACCATTATCGGACGCGGTAACCTAAAATGAAGCATGGTGCTGAACTCAAGAATTTTCCACTCCAGGCTTGTCAAGTGCACCTTGTCATCGGGGTGAGACGTGAGAGTGGTGACTGAGAGCCTGTGAATCAATCCCCTCAGACTCGTAAAAAGTGCTTGTTTTCGGCTGGTCAGGGGGGATTGATTTACAGGCTCTGAGGCGAACGGCTTGGGTCCGCAGGTATCTCTGAATATGTCAAGCACCGGCGGACTCACATCACGCCGTTGTCTGCATAAAGTCGAGTGCGGTTCGGTTGAGAAGTGCTTGGCTCAGTCTGGTCAAGGATGGTCAGTGTGTCGAGTGCGGAAGAGAGGACTTGAACCTCCACTCCCTTGCGGGAACTAGAACCTGAATCTAGCGCGTCTGCCAGTTCCGCCACTTCCGCATCTGAAGACAGTGTATTCGCCTTCGGCCGGCCGTCAAGCGGGCGGGCGGGAACGCTTTCGCATTCCCGCCCGCGAGTGTTTCCGAATCCGTTAGCGGCCGGTGCCACCGCCACCGGGACCGCCAGGACCACCACCCGGACCACCGCCAGGTCCACCGAGTCCTCCACCTGGGAAGCCGGGGCCGCCGCCGCCCGGCACGTTTGGCGTGTCCCCGTTCAACTTCTTCAGGGTGATCGTCTGGTAGGTCGGCGTCTGCTGCTGGATGGCCGTCACCCACTCCTTGGCGAACGCGGCGAACGCCGTGCGGTCGATCTCCTGGCTGTTCGGCTTGAGCAGCCCGAACGACTCGCAGAAGACCTTGAGCGACACGTCCGGATCGACCCGCAGGTCACGCGGCAGTTCGTTCAGCCGGTCCAGGAAGGCGTGCAACTTGCTCATCCGCCCGCTCTTGGTCAGGTAGAAGGTGAGCGCCCACGCGGTCGCCTTCGCCTTCTGGTCCAGTTGCGCGGCCGTCAGCCGTGGGGTGGCCGCGTTCGGGTCGAAAATGCCGGTCTCGCCGCCAATGCCGCCGCCGGGGAAGCCAGGGCCGCCGTCCGGTGAGCCGCCCGGACCACCCGGAGGCGGCTGCTGGCCGGGGCCACCACCGCGAGGGCCTTGGGCTTCGCCGCCACCGCCGCGGGGCATGGGCGGGGTTCCACCACCGCCCGGAGGGGGCAGGATCCCGCCGCCCCCCGGACCCGTGCCGACACCGCCGCCGCCGCCGGTCGGCAGGTCGGTGATCGACGGCGGGCGATCCGGGTCCATGCCAGTGGCGACGGCCGCGAAATACTTGTCGGTCAGCACGTTGGTGAGGACGGCCGCCGGGTCGAACGACTTGTTGTCTTTGCCGTCCTTCTTCGCCGGGAAGTGGAAAAGGAACTGTTGCAGGTGTTCGTAGTTGGCCGCCCCGTGGCCGGCCGTCACGCCGACGACGATGCCGGGGGTGTCCTTGCCCAGTTCGAGCACGCCCCCGCCTTTCGCGTGCTGGAGCAGGCTGCCCATGCCGCTCTCCACCCACTTGGGCATCCGCACGTGCTGTGGGAGCAGGCCGAGGGTGACGAACAGTTGGCGGGAGCCTTCGCGAGAGATGCCCGACCGCAGAGCCTCGTCCTCGACCGCCCGGCGGATGAGGGCGTAGGTGCTGGCGAGTGCGATCTCTTCGGGCTTCGCCTGCTTCGGCTGCGGGTACTTGCCTTGCAGCAGCGCGCCACGCTCGAAGCCTTCCAGTTTGGTGGCGGCGATGGCGTTGAACGTGCGACCGAGTTCGTCCGTCCGCTCGGGCGACACGACGACCAGGTTGTGAACGGGCGAGTAGAACGAGTCGGACCCCATCGTCAGGCCGTCCAGTCCGTCACGCAGCTTGGACAGTTGCGCGCCGCTCTTGGCCACCACGGCCACCAGCCGCTTGTCCGGCAGCGGCAGGGCGAACCCCTCGCGGAGGTGCCAGAGGTAGAAGCTCTTCAGGTTCTTTTCCAGCAGTTCGGAGGCGTGCAGGACGGTCTCGCCGGCCGTGCCGGACAGGGCCTCGCCGCTGAAGTGGACGACGGCGTAGTGCGGGGCGTCGGTGTGGACGTTCGCATCGGGGCCGAACTTCGCCTTCCACGTGTCGGCCGCCGGGTTGTTCGCCGCCGGCTCGTTCCACTTGTCCTTGAGCGCCTTGTACCCCTTCACGAACGCGGCCACTTCGGCCGACAGGTCTTTGTCCTTCTCGGTCTGCTTGACCAGCGAGTCAGAGAACTGTTCGGCGAGGGGCAGCAGTTCGGCCTTCAGCGCGTCGCCGATGTAAGTCAGCAGCACCGCCGGCTTGCGGTTGGTGTCCACCGTCCACTTCGAGTACGCCTGTTTCAGCCGCGCCTCTTCGTTGGCGCCGGGCAGCAGTTCGGCCTGGATGTTCACCTTGTTCGGGAACAGCACGCTGTTCCCGTACGGGTGGTGAATGACGTTGAACACGGCCGGGTTGGCGGTGACGTGCGTGCCTTTGTCCTTGTAGAGCTTCTGATTCTCCTCGATCTTGCTGAACGGGACGAGCACGTGGATCGACCGCTCGGTGGCCGTCGACGTGCCGCCGCCGGGAGTGCCGGGCATCCCTGGTCCGAAACCGCCCGGCCCAGCGAAGCCGCCTGGCCCGCCCATGCCCGGCGGCTGCTGGCCAGGGCCGCCCCCCCCTCCCCCGCCGTAACTGGGCGGGATGCCGGTACTCCCACCGGGGCTGCCACCCGGTCCCGACGGAATGCCTGGGCCTTCGCCGCCGGGTGTGCCCGGCGTCGCAGCGCCGTCGCTGCTCAGCCTCACCCGCAGCACGACATAGGTCGGCTTGTAAGTGGGCGTCGGTTGTTGGGCCAGTGACGGCACCGCGAGGGCGGTGAGCGCGACGACAGGCCGTAGCCAGCGTGCCATGGATGCCTCCGGACAGGGTGCGAGTTGGAGGGAGTAAGAGGATTGTCGGCGGGAAAGGTCGTCCCCGCAATGGGAAACCGGCCGGCCGTTACTCGAACGGCCGGCCGCGGTGGTCACTTGGGGCTCAGCTTGGACGTGCCCGAGCCCTTCTCGCGGTCGGTGTCTTTGTACAATTGCATCGCCTTCACCTCGGCCGTGCGCTTCGTCAACCAGGCTTCCACCGCCTCCTTGTTCAGCCCGTCCACCACACCCTTGTCGGACTGCCGGCTGAGCGGGTCGAACACCTGCGTGATGGCGATCTGGGCGAACTCGCTGAGCACCGCCTTCCCGTCCTTGTCCAGTTTCGACTTCGACACGGTCGTGTTCCACGCCTGGAAGGTGGTTTTCATGCGGGCACCGGTCAATTTCCAGTGCTGCACTTGCGGGCCGGTGTCGCCGATGCCGCCGGCCGCCTTGTCGGTGATGTACTCCTTCACCCCGCTCGCGATCGCCACCCCGAGCACCAGCGGGTCGAGTTCCGGGTCGGTCGGGGCGGCGGTGGCCAGCCCGCCGACCGCCTCGATTACCTCCCGCGGGCTGGGCGGCGGGACGAGGGTGGTGTCGCTGACCGCGACGCGGGCCAACGAGTACGCCGTCCGCCGCCTCCTCTCCCCTTTCGCATCGTACACCACGTCGGCCTTCACGCGGGCGAGTGCCCGCACCGCTTGCAGGCGGAACGCCTGCATCGTGCTCACCTGCTCGGCGGTCAGTTGGATGGCCGGTTTGGGCGGCGCTTTCGGGTCGGTGGTGAGCGTGCCGGTGTTCGGCACTTCGGGCTGGAAGGTATTCAGCGCGACCGCGGCCGGCACCTGGAGCACCACGTCGTCCACCTGAGACACCAGCTCGAAGTACGCGTCCTTCGTCACCCACTTCTGGGCAACGGCGGAGCGGCCCGGGTCGTACATGGCGATGGCATGCTCGGCCGCCTTCAGCCCGTAGTACAAGCCCTCGACCGGCAGCGCCTTGTCCTTCTCCCTGAGCAGTGCCGTGATCCGTTCGGTGGCGGCCGGTGCCCCGCTTTCGGCCACCACCGCCAGCATCCGGATGGCGTTCATCCGCACCACCGGCTGCGGACCTTTCTTCAACACCTCGTCGATGGCCTTCACGGCCGCCGCGCCGAACTCGCGGGCGAAGTCGATCTTCGGTGCCGGGATGGCGTTGTCGCCGGGGGTGATGACGACCAACTGGCTCCGCAATTCGGAGATGAGCTTGGCGACGGTCTTCTCTTCGACCCGCGGGGTGAGTTCGGCGTTGGGCGCTTCGGTCGTCGAGTAGAATTCGAACTGCGTGACCGGGTAGACGAGCTGCTGTGCCCTGCCCTCCAGGGTCGCCCGCTCGGCGTCGGTCGGCTTCTCCAGGGAGATGTTCCCGTTCCGCATCTGGTTGAACTTGCCCGAATCGACCATACCGGGCGGCTCCAGGCGGGCGGCCTTCAGCCGCTCCTCGATGGGGTTGCGGGCCTTCGGCGGTTGCCCCACCGCGGCACCGACCGCACACAACACCGCGAGGAGCGAAGCGAGCGTTGGACGGGAGACCATCGGTCGTGTACCTGCGAGCGGGTGGTGGGGGCGAGGTGCAATGTCCATCCTAACGGCGGAACTCGGACGACGTTGGTGCCCTCCCCTGCTGAGGCTACCAGCCGCCCGCGACCGGGGCAAGGAACAGCCGGCCGGAACGGGGGAAAGTGGGTGGCGGCGGTCGGCCCATTCGGACGGCGAACCCTCCCCTGCCCCGCCGTGTCCGAATCCTGTCGGAAGTTGTGGTTGTCAGTCGGCCGTCGGCCGACTAGAACAATCTCATCGGGCTGTAGCTCAGCTTGGTAGAGCGCTTGGATGGGGTCCAAGAGGTCGCAGGTTCAAATCCTGTCAGCCCGACTCAGTTTCGAATACCTCCTTCCGCACGCGGGCACCACCCGCGTGCGGAAGCATTTCCGAACGTGTTCAGCACAACAAAATCGTCCTCTCGACGCCCCTTCGTTGTCCGGTAATGCACTTACGAGTTACGCAGTTGACTGGATTCGGGCTTGCGCGGTGCCGGTTGTGCCGGTAACGTCGGCGACATGAACGCTCCCCGCGCGACCGACGACGGGTACATCCAGTTCCTGATCGGGTCGCCGGTCGTCGTGTCGGCCAC
>JANNQE010001222.1:0-5188 GCA_031441625.1 Planctomycetia bacterium | reverse complement strand
CAACGGCGAGCGCGTCCGACCTCCGACGCGCTCGCCGGTGGCTCGCGGCTACAAATCCCATCACCCCCGCCTATCATCCCCTCCGTCGCCCTTCCCTTTTCCTTCACGGAGTGCTGCCCCCGATGAGGAAGTTCACCCTCGCCCTGTTCGCGGTCGCCGCGGCCGGGCTGCCGGCGTCCGCCGGCGACGACGTGCGGTTGCTGTCGTCACCCGCCATCACCGCGGACAAGATCGCGTTCGTGTACGGCGAAGACCTGTGGGTCGCCGACCGCGACGGCAAGAACCCGAAGCGGCTGACCACCGACCTCGGCGTCGAGTCGAACCCGGCGTTCAGCAAAGACGGCAAGCTGCTCGCGTTCAGCGCGCAGTACGACGGCAACACCGACATCTTCACTATCCCGGTGGAAGGCGGGACGCCGACCCGTATCACCACACACCCGGCCGCCGACCTCTGCCGCGGCTTCACGCCGGACGGGAAAATCCTCTTCTCGTCGCCCCGCACGGTGTACAGCAACCGCCACTCGCAACTGTGGACGGTGGACGTGAAGGGCGGGATGCCGGACCAACTGCCCATCCCGTGGGGGTTCGAGGCCAGCTTCTCCCCGGACGGCAAGTACATCGCCTACACCCCCGTACGGGACGCCACCGCCCAATGGAAGAACTACCGCGGGGGCACGAACAGCCGCATCTGGGTCATGGACGCGAAAACGTACGAGGTGGTCGAAATCCCGCAACCGAAGGACCGCTGCAACGACCTCGACCCGAACTGGGTGGGCGACACCATCTACTTCCGCTCGGACCGGGCCGGCGAGTACAACGTCCACTCGTTCAAGCCGAATGGGGCCAAGCCGACGACCGACGACGTGAAGCCGGTGACGGAGTTCAAAGACTTCCCCGTGCTCGACATCGCCAACGACGGCAAGGACACGCTCGTCTTCGAGCAGGCCGGGTGGCTGCACGTCGGCAAACTCGGCCAGACCCCGACGCGGCTGAAGGTCGCCATCAACAGCGACTCGCCGGAAGCGCGGGCGCGGTTCGCCAAGGGGAGCAAGTACGTCCGCGACGCCGGCATCAGCCCAAGCGGGGCGCGGGTGGCGGTCGAGTTCCGCGGCGAGATCGTCACCGTGCCGGCCGAGAAGGGCGACCCGCGGGTGCTCACGAACACCACCGGCGTGCACGAGCGCAGCCCGGCGTGGAGTCCGGACGGCAAGACCATCGCGTACTTCTCGGACGAGGGCGGGGAATACCAACTGGTGCTCGCCTCGCAGACGGGCAAGGGCGACACGAAGAAGGTGAAGCTGGGCGGCAGCGGCTTCTACTACGTGCTCGTGTGGAGCCGCGACAGCAAGAAGTTGCTCCTGACCGACAACTCGCAGACGCTCTACTGGATGGACGCGGCCACCACCAAGATCACGAAGGTGGTGACGAACATGGAAGAGCGGTTCGGCGGATTCAAGACGTCGAGCTGGAGTCCGGACAGCAACTGGATCACGTACGCGATGGAGACGCCGGCGAAGGTGTCGCAAGTGTTCGCGTACAGCCTGGAACAGGGCAAGGCCTTCCCGATCACCGACGGCAAGAGTGAAGCCACCGAGCCGGCGTTCGACGCGGGCGGGAAGTACCTGTACTTCCTGTCGTCCGAAAACACGGGCATGAGCAAGCACGGGTTCAGCCAGAGTGCGTCCGAAACCCGCCAGCCGCGGTTCGGCCTGTACATGGCCATCCTGCAGAAGGCCACCCCGTCGCCGTTCTTGAAGGAGAGCGACGAAGAGAAAGGCCCGCAGCCGAGCTTCCCGTTCCCCGGCGGGCGGCCGGGCGGCCCGCCGACCGAACCGAAGAAGGACGAGCCGAAGGGCGAGGAGCCGAAGAAGGACGACAAGAAGCCCGACGAGCCGAAGAAGGACGACAAGACGGTGGACCCGAAGAAGGTGGGCGACCCGAAGGAAGAGCCGAAGGTGGAGCCGAAGCCGGTGCCGAAGTTCGCCATCGACTTTGTAGGCATCGACCAGCGGATCATCGCCTGCCCGGTGCCGACCGGCAACTACGCCAACCTGCAAGCCGGGGCGGCGAACAGCGTGTTCATGCTCGGCCGGGCGGACGCCCCTGAGGGTGGCGGTCGCGGCGGTCCCGGTGGTGGCAGCGCGCTCGTGAAGTTCGACGTGACCAGCCGCAAAGTGTCGCCTGTGCAGTCGGGCGTGGGGACGTATAAACTCACCCCGGACGGCAGCAAAATGCTGTACAGCACGGGCGGCGACTGGTACGTCGGCAGCACCGCCGGCGGCGGTGGCGGCCTGCCCACCGGCATCAGCATCCCGGGGGCGACCGGCGGCGGCGGCGGGAAGAAGCTGAACCTGGACGCGGTGGAGGTGCGGGTCGATCCGCGGGCCGAGTGGAAGCAGATCTTCGACGAGGCCTGGCGGGTGAACCGCGACTTCTTCTACGACCCGAACATGCACGGGGCCGACTGGCCGGCCATGCGGAAGAAGTACGAGCCGTTCCTGGAACACGTGAACAACGGCGGCGACCTGTACAAGGTGATCCGCTGGATGCTGAGTGAACTGGCCGTCGGGCACAGCTACACCACCCCTGGCGAGCGGGTGAACGAGAAGAAGACGGTCGGCGGCGGGCTGCTCGGGGCCGACTACGGAGTGAAGGACGGCCGCTACGTGTTCAAGAAGATTTACAGCGGGTTGAACTACACCGAATCGCTCCGCAGCCCGCTCACCGCCCCCGGCGTGAACGTGAAGGAGGGCGAGTTCCTACTGGCCGTGAAGGGCATCGACCTGAAGGCCGGCACGGAGATCTTCAGCCTGTTCGAGAACACCGCCGGCAAGTCGATCGAGCTGACCGTCGGGCCGACGGCCGACGGCAAGGACAGCCGGGTGGTGACGGTCGAACCGCTGGCGAACGAGATGGCCACGCGGAACCGCGAGTGGATCGAAGGCAACCTCCGCAAGGTGGAGAAGGCGACCGGCGGCAAGGTCGGCTACGTGTACGTGCCGGACACCGCCGGTCAGGGGGTGGCGTACTTCAAGCGCTATTTCTACCCACAGGTGGACAAGGACGCGCTCATCATCGACGAGCGGTTCAACAGCGGCGGGCAGATCGCCGACTACTACATCGAAGCCCTCACCCGCCCGTTCGCATCGTACTGGGCACCGCGGTACGGCACCGAGTGGCGTTCGCCGAGTGCGGCCGTGTTCGGGCCGAAGGTGATGATCGCCGACGAAGGGGCGGGCAGCGGCGGCGACATGCTGCCGTACATGTTCAAGAAGTTCAAGGTGGGGCCGGTGGTGGGCAAACGCACGTGGGGCGGGCTGGTGGGCATCAGCGGCTACCCGACGCTCATGGACGGGGGCACCGTGACCGCGCCGAGCTTCGCCATCTGGGACCCGGAGAAGGGGTTCATCGTGGAGAACGAGGGCGTCGCCCCGGACTACGACGTGGAGATGCTGCCCAAGCTGGTGAACGCCGGCAAGGACCCGCAGTTGGAGAAGGCCATCGAGCTGGCGGTGGAGGCGCTGAAGAAGGAGCCGAAGAAGGAGATCAAGCGGCCCCCGTACCCCACCCCGGCGAAGGGTGAAAACGGCAAGCCGAACGGGAAGTGACGGCGAAACAGGCGAGCCGTGCGGCGTGAGCCGCCGGTTCAACCTGGCGAGCCGGGTGCGGGTGGGACCGGGGCTTTCATCGGCTCCGGTCGCTCACGCTCCCGGCTCGCTGCATTCCAGAATCAGCCTCTCGAGGACAACCACCGGCGAAACAACAGCCGCTTGCCGTGCACGCACCTTCTCGAAGTAGGCGAGTGCCGGAGGCACACCCTTCGACCCGACCGGGAAACTCTCGCCAGTGGCGCGGTCCACAGCATAGCTGCTGAACTTTACGCGCCGAGAGCAGGCGTCGGGGTTCACGACCCGGAGTTGAATCACCCAGCCCCATTCGTGCGTCTCGGTGGCTTCCGGCATCAGCATGACAGGACAACCCAACCGCTCCTCGGCAATCCGCGCCCACCGACGCACGATCTCATCTTCTGCTTCAACGGCTGTCATCGCAGTACACTCCGTGAGCGTTGCACTCCACTCGCTACCACAGCCCCACCGTAACCAGGCCGTCACCGCCCGTCAACCAGTCGCGAGTCTCGCCGCGTGAACCACCACGCCCACGCGACGAGCACCCCTTGCAGCGGCAGTCGTGCCCACAGCACGGCCGGCGGGATGGTCGGGAACAGGTCCGGGTTCAGCCCCATGTGGACGTTCGCCGGGGACACGGCCACAAGCAGCGCGACCAGCCGCCGCGTCCGAGCACCACCAGGAGCATGCCGAGTACGATTTCAATCACGCCGCTCAGGTACACCAGTTCAACGTGCCACGGCAGGTACGGCGGCATGGCCGAGACGTAGAATTGCGGGCGGGCGAAGTGCCTCACCCCTGCGGCGACGAACAGCCCGGCGAACAGCCACCGCATCACCGCCTTCACGGTCCTCATCCTCGTCCTCCTGCACCCGGTCACTGCGTTCCCGGTTCCACTTCGCCACCCGCTCGCGTGCCCGGTCGCCGCCCACGCCGTCGGCGCGACCCCGCCGTCGCAGGACAGCACCACCACCCCGCCGGGGTGGAAGCTCCGCGCCGCCATCCGCCCCTTCTGGTGGGTCGCGGTCGTGCAGTCGGCCGCCGCCGTCGGACACTTCAACCGCGTCCGCTGCCTCGGGGTGCTGCACGGCGAGGTGCCCGAGCACATCGACGACCACCAGATCGTGCTCGGGGTGGCGGCCCTGCACGAGCAGAATTTCGACGAGGCGGCGCGGCACTCCGGCGGGGCGGTGTCGTCGCGTCCGCCGCCGCGCGCAAGACGACCGTGCCCGGCCGCCTGGGGGGAGTTGGTGTGCGCCTGGCGGCGGGGGGGCCGCGCCCGAGTTGGAGGCGGCCGTCGGGCGGACCGCCGGCGAACTGACCGACGCCGCCCCGAACGCCCTCACCCTCGGGGCGGCGAGTGCGGGCACGAGCCCACCGTCGCCGCCCGCGCGGCCGAGGTGCGGGCGGAGTGCCGACGCCTGGCCCGGATTATTCAGGAGCGCAAGCCAGATAGTCGTTTCTCGTCGTCCTGAACGTGTTCCGGTCGGCGGAAGCACCCGCTCGGCCGCTCGGGGCGCACCGCCCCCTTACCCCCATCCGGCTTTTCGAGTTGTCCTGGC
>JANNQE010001221.1:0-2055 GCA_031441625.1 Planctomycetia bacterium | reverse complement strand
CCGGCGAACGCGGCCGACTCTCCGAGCGTGAAGCCGGTCGCCTCCGTCAGGCGGAGCAGCACGAACGCCTCCCACTTCTCCCGCATGGCCGCGTCGTCCGGGGTGGCCGGGTCGCCGACCGGTGGCAGCACCGGGAACTCGGTCCGCGATCGCTTCAACCGCTCCGCCCCCGCGTTGGTGAGGGTGTACGCCTCGCCCTTCCCGTCCGCCCGCAGGTCGCCCGAGGTGACCAACTGGTCGAGCGTCTGGCGGGTGGCCGGTGCTCCCAGCTCGAAGCACCCCTGCCCGCGGAACCGGGCGACGTGAGGATAGTTGGCGTCCAGCTTCTTCTTGTCCGGCTTCCCTTTGCCGGGGAAGGCGAGTTCGATGTCGGCCTTCGTGACGGTGTGGTCCGGGGCATGCCAGACGATGTCGAGGGTGTACACCTCGCGCAGTTCGCGGTCGGGGTACACGAACGCCTGCTTGCCGAACTTGCCGCCGGGGTGGTGATGCAGTTCTTGCCGGGAGACCAGTTCGGCGATCACTCCGGCGAGTGCGTCGCCGTGGGCCTTCTTCACCCCCTTCTTGGCGTCGGCTTTCGGTTGCGACAGGTCCTCAGGTCTGAACGAGTCGCCCAGTTCCGGCAGCTTCCCGGCCACCTCTTCGCGGATTTCGTCGGCGAGCACCTTCACCGGCAGTTGGCCGTACTTGCCGCCTGGGTGGGGGAACAACTTCTTCTCGCGGATCAACTCGCCGATGATCTTGTCGAGGGCGTCGGCGTGCGCCTGCTTGTCGTCCTCACTCGCACCCCTCTTCGGCCTGGACAGGTCGGCCTTCCTGAACGGGCCTTCCTTCTCGGCCAGCTTCTCACTCACCTCGTCCCGGACCACTTCAGCCAGTGTCGGCGGCGGCTGATTCGCGTACTTCCCGCCGGGGTGCTCGAACAACTTCCTCTCGACGACCAACTCCCGCACCGTCTGCTCGAACGCGGCCGTCGCCTCGGGCTTGGGGTTCTTCCCACCGGGTTTCCCGAGTTTGCTCGACGTGACGACCTCGCCGTCCGTCAACGCCGCCACCTTCGCCCGAACCGTCTCCGCCGTTCGCTCGGCGGGTGACTTCTGGGCGACTCGCGGCTTCTTCTCCGGCTCCAGTGGCTCGATCGGAACCATTTCAGCGAGTGTGTCGAGCTTCTCCCGCCCGGCGGGTGTGATGCCCACCTTCTTGGACTTGCCCTTCTCGATCAGCACCAGCAGCAGCTCCGCCATCATCTGCTCGACCAGGCGGGTGGCAGTGTCGGGGGTCAAGTCGATCAGTGTCTTCGCCCACGCAGGGACTTTCCCAGCTTCTTTTGGCTTCAACTCCCCGCCTTCGGCCGAGGCGAACTTGTTGAGCAGGAAGGCTCGCTGGCGCTTCGCCAGTAGGTCGGCGTTGTCGGCGGTGTCGGACACGGGTGGCTCCATCCGGGTGACGCCGCTGGTGTAGCGGGAGGTGCGACGGGCGGACAGCGGTCCATGGCGTTTGTGAGGCGTCGCCGTCACTGAACGAGGTCAGGGGTGAAGACGGCCTCGCGACGGGGGGGATGTCTTCAGCCCGACTGTCATACGAGGGGAGCGGTGGGCGAGACCATCTGCACCTGCGGTGTTCTCGTGAGATGGATCAGGTCCGCCACCAGCCATGGGCTGTCCGCACTCCGGCGCTGAGGAGTCGGTTGCACTTGCTCGAGACGGTGCAGTTCACGAACGGATCGCCCCTGAACACACACCCATCGGGCCGGGAACCGATGGACTGACGGGGAGAGCCTCCTGGACTCGAACGCCCTCAGGTGAACGGGGAGTGACATCCGGACGGCAACAGCCCGGTGGCGGGTCGGTCGAGCCGAAGAAAAAAAAAATAGGGGTCGACCCCTCAGTCAGCCCAAACCAGTTATTGAACGAAGTACGAGTTACGCAGTTGACTGGATTCGGGCTTGCGCGGTGCCGGTTGTGCCGGTAACGTCGGCGACATGAACGCTCCCCGCGCGACCGACGACGGGTACATCCAGTTCCTGATCGGGTCGCCGGTCGTCGTGTCGGCCAC
>JANNQE010001220.1:0-2697 GCA_031441625.1 Planctomycetia bacterium | reverse complement strand
GTGGCCGACACGACGACCGGCGACCCGATCAGGAACTGGATGTACCCGTCGTCGGTCGCGCGGGGAGCGTTCATGTCGCCGACGTTACCGGCACAACCGGCACCGCGCAAGCCCGAATCCAGTCAACTGCGTAACTCGTATACAGGTCGTTTTCGGGCTCCGGGTTGTCATCCCTCATCCATCCGCAGACAGGACAAAGGAAGTACGGAGTGGAGATATTGAACCCGTCCTGATCGGTGGTGACATGTTCCGTCTCTACCGCCTTGCCTGCCTCTTCGCAGATGGGGCAAGGGGCCAGAAGGGTTCCGATGGGAGAGGACATATTCTGCGGGGGGAATGTCTACAGACTACTCTTCCCCGTGTACGTTGTAAACAGAATCCAGTTACTTACCCTTGACGGCGGCATTGTAGATGTCGTCATCAACGAAAGCGTCCGGTGAAGCTTTCAATTACCCACAAGTCCGAGGCGGTTGGAGCAAGAGGTCGAAATCCGCTGAGAAACGCTGCGGCGGACGACCATGAACCCCAACATCAGCGGTCCGATTTCCTCGCCATAAACGCTGCCGAAGTATGGCTTTCAGGAGTTGTGGGTAATTGCAAGCCGGCGAAGTGGCGTCTTGTGAGGTGAGTTAGTCTGGGGTTTTCCTCGCCCGCAGGAGCCCCCCGTGATGGCCGTGCCTGATGCTCTCCTCGTGGAACGCTGGCGGAGAATCGCCCGCTGGATGACTCACCCGGTGGGGCGGCCGTCGCACCAGCCGAAGGTCTTCTACCACAGTTTCCGCTACCAGGCCGGGTCGTGGGAACACGCCCGTCGGGTGGTCGTCAAGATCGCCTGGCACGCCGGCGAGTTGTTCCCCCGGGTAGGGTTCGTCGTCACCAACCTGAGGTGGCGAGCGCGGCGGGTGGTCCGGTTTTACAACCAGCGGGGCACGGCGGAGCAGTGGATCCAGGAAGGGAAGAACGCCGTGACGTGGACGAAGCTGTCGTGCCGGCGGCTCCGGGACAACGCCGCCCGGTTGCAGGTGTTCGACCTGGCGTACAACCTGGCCAATTTCCTCCGACGGCTGGTGACTTCGAAGCCGATCTGGAGTTGGACGCTGACGACGCTGCGGGAGAAGTTGGTCATGATCGGGGCCAAGGTGGTGACCCACGCCAAGTCCGTCATCTTCCAGTTGGCCGAGGTGGCCGTGCCGCGGACGCTGTTCGCGGGGATTCTGAACCGGATCGGGCTGCTGCGTCAGGAGTACGACACGGGATGACACGTGGTGCCGGCGGTGAGTTGCGGGCGCGGGGTGCGACGGGCCATGACGAGGGCTCCTGCCGGAGGGATTTCGGTCAATCGCCCATCCTCGCCTCGCCGACGCCGAAAAGCCACCAACTTCCGCGACGCTCACCCTCCTCTGATCGTAGGTGAAAAAGTGCTTGACAGGGAAACAGTGCGGACCGAAACTGATCCGAAACTTGCACCGATCTCCCCGGACGCCGTCAGGTGAGAAATCCCGGCTGAACGACCCGAAGGTCGGATGGACACGGACCGACCACGCGATGCTCCACGAGGGCGTGGCGGCCGTCGGGGACGCACTGTTCGGGAACGACGGCAAGCAACTGTTCAAACGACCCGCGGGCCGACTCGACGCGGCCAGGGTTCCGGTCGGCCCGTGGCCGGGCGGGTGTGACTCGTTGGTCGCGGACGGCAATCGCCTGCTGGCGCACGGCCGGGGTCCGGGACCGATCTACGGCCGCCCGATCACGGCCGCGCTGAGCGACCCGTGGACGGAGGTCGGCCGCGTCCACGACCCCTACAAGCGGTGACGCCTCGCCCACACCGCGCTCGTGTTCGACCTGTTCCGCCCTCGTGGATTCCTCCGCCGGAGTCGCCCGATGCTTCGCAAGTGGTTCGCCCGCCTGCCCGGCCTCTACCAAATCCCGTCCCGCCGGGACCGCCGCTCCGCAGGGGCCACGCCGCCCAGCCGAACGCGGTTGCGCGTCGAACCGCTGGAAGACCGGACCGTGCCGGCGACGGTGACGTGGGACGGCGGCGGCGGCAACTTCAACTGGAACACGGCCGCGAACTGGAGCATCGACCAAGTCCCAACTGCCGCCGACGATGTGAGGATCGGTGGGGCCGTCGCTGTCGAACTCTCAAGCAGTACGACGGTCGCCGCGCTGACGATCAGCGGGGGTGCCGCCCTGGCTCTCTCCGGGGATCTCACGGTGACGGGCCAGACGCGTCTGGCGGAGTCGTACGGCACCACGACGGGGACGGTGCGGGGTGTGGGCGACGGGGTGGAACTCGTCGCGGCGGGCGGGCTGTACCTGCAGGCCGCGGTAGCCCTCGACCACCTCACGGTGGTGATCCCGGCCGGGACGCTGGCGACGCTGGATTCCTTTAGCTTCGTCTACGTCAACAACGGGTCCCGCGTCGAGAACGCGGGGACGATGGTGTTGTCTGGCGGGTACGGGGGGTACTACGACGACGGGAGTGGCGAACTGGACAACGCCGCCACCGGGCGGATCGAGGTAGGTGCCTTCAGCGGCCCGTATTCGGGCGTCCTCCAGTTCGCCACGCTGACCAATGCCGGCGTGATCCACGCCCGTCAGGACGCCCGGGTGAGCCTGGGCGGGTCCGGGAACCGGGTCCACAACGCCGGCACCATCTCCGGCGACGCCGGCAGCGTGATCGACTTCGCCGACGGC
>JANNQE010001219.1:0-6675 GCA_031441625.1 Planctomycetia bacterium | reverse complement strand
GGGGGCCGTTCCATGCGGGCGCGGCCGCCACCACGCCCTCCGTGATGGCAAGTCGAATCCATCCGCACGATGAGACTCCGGCGAGTGGGGGTGAGTGAAGCGGCCGGTCACTCACCCCCGCCCGGACGCCGTGGCGTTGATCGTCAGTGAGCGTGACGACACCGACCGGGCGGCCGTTGTCGTTGACATCCGACATGGTGTCGAGGTGGCGCGAGCCGTCCGGCCCTGCGGCCGACGGTCCCGTGCTTCCACAGACTGAGGTGCCTCATGGATCACACCGCCCCGGTGTCGGCCTCGGCGGTCATGCCGTCGTGGGCCGATCCGGACAGCCTGGACTACGACCCGCTGCTGTCCTTGAACTGGCCGCCCTCGGACCCGCCCCCACATGCCGGTGCCGACCGCAAGGCGTGGGACGACACGCTGCGGCTGCTCGCCGCCGCCGCCACCGCCCTGCTGGCCGCCCGCCCGGCGTACGTGCCCACGGCCGCCCTGGCGGCCAAGCTGGGCGTCACCGTCGGCACCGTCCGGCGGATGGTCCGCGAGGGCCGGGTGGCGGCGGTGAAACGCGGGGTGAAGTCCCAGGCCCGGCTGTACATCCCGGTCAGTGAAGTGGACCGGCTGACCGCCGGCCGCCCCTTGGTCTACGACCCGCTCTCGCTCGACCAGCTTCGAGATGAATCATGAGCCAGACGAGTTACGCTCGCGTCGTCATCGCCGACCCGCGCACCGGCCCCGACTGGCGGTGGCGGCGGTCGATCGAACTGGCGAACGGCGACCCGCACACCGGCCGGTACGCCGACGACGCCATCACCAGACGGGCGGCCCGGTACCGGATGGACAACAACGACAACGACCTGGACGACGTCCGGGACGCGGCCGCCGTGTTCGTGAACGGCGGGCTCCGCAAGCGGGCGATCCAGGCGTACCTGCTGACGAGCCTGGCCGAGGACGAGGTGGCCACCCGCACCGGCCTCACCCCGGCCGCGCTGGCCGCGTTCGAAGCCCTGTTCTTCGCCGTGCGGGGTGGCGATTCCCTGAGCCGCGAGCTGCGGATGGAGGCGCGATCCGCCGACGACCCGCTGGTGAAAGCGGCCCGGCAGGGCGGGCCGAAGTTGGTGGACGCGCGGGTGCAGTACGAGGCCGGCGACCCGTTCTTGGACCTGGAGATGGCCGAGCGGTTCGAGCATACCGACCTGCTCGACGACCTGCTCGACCGCGACCCGGCCAAGTACGTGCGGGCGGTGGACCGGCTGCGGGCGATTGGGGCCACACGGTCGGCCAGGGGCGTGTACCGGGGTTGACGACGGTTCTGGAGACGGGCGCGTGCGGCCGCCCGTGTCGGGTGTTGACCGGTCGTGGTTGCGGACAGCGGTCGGGAGCGGGCGGCGGGGTCTCCACGGCCCGCGTCGTACACGCCAGGCATCGATTGCATACCCGTCATTCGTCATCGAGGAGGGGCCGACATGCCGTGGGAGGAGCGGAACGGGCGGCGGTACTACTACTCCGTCGAGCGGGTCAACGGGGAGCCGCGGCGGGTCTACCGCGGCTACGGCGACGTCGGCCGCCTGCACGAGCTGATCGACCGCGAGGCCGCCCGCCGCCGGGGCAAGCGGCAGACGGCAGCGGCCGCCCGCCGGCAACTGCTGACGGCTCTCGCCGTGGCCGGGCGGGCGGCGCTCAGTTGGGCCCGTCAGGCGGTGCGGTCGGCGCGGCTGCTGAACTTCGAACACCAACACCGGGGGCAGTGGCGGCGGCGCCTCGCGGGGAATTCCACCAGCCGCCGTCAGGAGTTGACGATGGACACGACGACCGAGACGGGCACTCCGGAGGGAGTCCCCCTGGAGGAGTACGTCCTCCGGCTGAACGACCGCGCCAACCGCGGTGACGCGACCGCCCTGGCCGAGTTGCGGGCGCTGTTCGACCGTCACCCCGAGGTGTGGCGGGTGGGGGCGGACGCCGAGCTGGCGACCTCGACCGGGTGGGCGAACCTGCTGTCCGACGGTCAAGCGGCGGTGGCCGAGTGCATTTCGCGCCGGGTGACGGAGTGGAAAGCCGGGCTGGCCGGGCCGGACCCGACTCCGGTAGTCGCGGCGGCGGTCGCCGCCGCCGCGGTGGCCTGGCTGGCGGGGTGCTACGCCCAGCGGGTGTTGCACGCCGCCCCGCCGAACAAGCGGCCGGCCGCCCTTGAGAAACTGGCGGCCGCCAACCGCCAGTTGCAGCAGGCGATCCGGCTGGTGATGGACGCCCGTGCCGCGGCCGACGACGCCGTGACACGCGCCACCGTCGACACCGCGACAAGCGTCAGCGGACCGCGGCTGTTCGGCGGGACGGGGTGACGTGTGGGTCGCAGTCCGGGACGGGTATCATCCACCAACCCTTCGCCCGCGGGCGAGCGAGACGTCAACGGCCGTGTGGAGTGAGCCGGGATGCCGGATCCCGGAAGGGTAAGCCTTCGAGCCGGGCGTGTGCGGTGTCGAGCGGCACAGGCGGGGCGTGACTCGGTTTGAGTTGGCGGCCCGTTCTACCGCGTCCATCGCGGTGAAGATTTGACATCTGTGTTCCGGCAACCGGCCCGCCGGCCGAGTGGTCAACACGGGGACATCTTGGGGGTGCCAATGAAGTGCTACTGCTGCGAGCGGGAGGTGACACTGGTCCGGCGCGTGCAACTGCGCGGCGACGTGACCGCCGTCCCGGCGGCGATCACAGGACATGACGCCCCCCGCTTCCCGCGAGCACGCGGAGAATATCACCTATCAGTCGGTGTTCGTCTGCGGGGGTGCTACTGCGTTCTGGACAGCTCGACCGGGACCGGGCGGATCGAAGGCCGGGTGTACGGCATCGCCGGACGGTCCCGCGGTGGCCGAGCCGCGGTGTACGACCCGGCCAAGTACGACGCCTTCGTGCGGAGGCAGGCGAACAACCTCGGTATCGATCCGGCCTGACGGCCGGTTCCACTCATCTACAGGTTGGCTTCGGGCGATTCGCCCGGCGGCCTGCACAGTCCACCGAAACGAGAGTGGCTTCACGGTGATCCGCCGTCGTCCGGGCTTGCCACAGGATGTTCCGGCCGCACGCCGCTCGCCCTGTGCACAACGAGAGGGACGGGGTGTGGTGCGTTCGGCCGTTCTACAGTCGGGTGATGACCGCCCCCGGGATGGCTAAAAAAGATGACCGAGTAGTGCCTGCCTCGGGTGGTGACCGCCTGGAAGGCCGGGCTGGCCGGGCCGGACCCGGCGCCGCTGGTGACCGCAGCCGTGGACGCAGCCGGGATAGCCTGGTTGTCGCAGCGGTTCGCCGAGCGGGAAGTGTTCCAGGCCGGTGAGAAGAAGCGGGCGGCGGCGGTGCGGCTGTTGGGTGCCGCCAACCGGCAGGTGCAGGACGCACTCAAGCTGGTGCTGGTGGCGCGGGCCGCGGCCGACGCGACCGCGAACCGAGCCGAGGACGAGAACAAAGTCGCCGGGGGACCGCGGCTGTTCGACGGGGCCGCCGGGTGAACGGTCGGCAACTCGACCTCCTTTACCCGTACCCTTGCCCTGCTCGAGTCACGGTTCACGGCCGCCAGCCTGTGACCGAGGTCCGACGACCCGTTCTCGACGACACGAAACGCCCGTCACGCTCTTGTCCGTCACCAGGGCTACGCTCAGAATGGGTTCATTCGACGTTGACGGCCATCGAGGCGCGGAGGGGTAGGATGAAGCCCGTGTTCTGGAAATTGTCGATGGGGCCGGGCACCGCCGGCGAGGACTTCAAACACGTTCTCGAGGTCGTCGATTGGGTCCGGCAGGGGGTAGTCCTGGTGCACAAGGACACGCCGGCCAAAGGCACCGTCCTGACCACCCAGGGCGAGTTCTTTGTCGAACACGCCAAGGTCGGCGACTACTTCTACCTGTGCCATGGGAACGAGCAGCCGAGCGTCATCCTCCTGGGCCAGTTCACCGGCCCGGCCAACCTGCTGTCCGCCCGCCGGGGCGGGTGGGCGGACCGCCCGTTCCGGTGGATCAAGACGGCCATCCTGCCCAAACCGTTCGCGGGTGAAGCCAAGTGGTGGGCGCCGAACCATAACAGCACGTTCGTAGCTGTGCCGGAAGGCGAGTTGCCGCAGTTCGAGGCGGCTATCCTCAAGCCATACTTCGGCTTCACGCTGGCGGACTTTCGGCTGTAATGTGGTCTGGGTCGCCCAGAAGAGGCCGAATCAGCTTTTACCCGGAAGGTCGAGGCGGGGACACCTTGTCAGGACCCAACACGCAGACTTCCCCGATTTCGGCCCCGGCGGCGGCGGCGGCGGCGGCGAAAAGGTACAACCCGGCACTCATCGCGACCGGTTTGAAGGGGGGGCATTGTGACCGACGCGGACATCCTTCGAATCTGGAACACGCAGGCCAACCGGACGTACACAGAGGCGCGGGTGTTTTCCTGCGCCGTCTCGGCGTACGAGAACGGTACCGGGGAGATCGACACGCGGCGGGCGAAGGTGGTGATGCAGGTCGTCTGGCCGCAGAATGCCGCTCTGGGGGCGGTGCCGAGCGAAATCCGGGGGAACACCGCCAATCCGAACAACAACAGGAACCGTCGGGCCGACTTCGACCGACTCCTGCGCCTGCTCCGTGGTGGGGCGTAAGGCGGACGGCACGTGCTGGCGGACCGAACCGAACGGGTGAGAGTCGTCGGTCATGGGATCGCAAGCCCCAACCGAGGTCGAAGGGGTTGCCGGCGGTTATCATCCGGACGAAGAGCCCGGTGAGGGGCAAGGTCGAGAACCGTCGCCCGGTTCTCGAGGTGGATTACTGCACCCGCTCCCCTGCGGACCATCCCACCTCCCGACTGTCTCACGGACCATGGTATGGTAACATGCGAGTCGTTGCACTCGATCGGGCCGCAGGGCCGGCCCGGGGAGTAAGTATTTTCGTCCGGCGGAGGGGGACAGGGTGGTGACCGCGTTTTCGGATTACTGCGTCTACACCATTGTGCATCCGGTTGCGCTGGCCGATGCGGCCGCTCACGGCCGCCCGGCAACCTTCCGGGAGTCGAAGGAGTGGGTCACTGGCCGCCAACTCTGGCGGCGGGCCCAGGCAGGGCTACCGCACTACACAAACGCCTTGAAAACAGTGGTTTACGGAGTTCGGAAGGGCCATTTCCGACCGATTTTCACCCCTCGCACGCCGTAAATCCTTGGGGAATCAGGGTTTCGTAGTGCGGTAGCCCTGCGGGCCCAGGAGGCCGGGGTCGGCTTCCCAGTCTTGCTCGCAGACGCCACCGATTGCAGTCGGTTGTGCTACTGGGGGTTGCTCACCGCCGTCGAGTTCCAGAGCGGGGGCACGCAGTTCAGTGTCGACCGGGTGAGGCCCCTGGAGGGATCACACAGCCCACAGGAGTTGGTCCTGCGGAGCACGGGGGCGCGGATCGCCTTCGACTTCATCCGGCCGTACGCAATCTGCCGCACGCCGGACTTCTTGTCCGAACAGGGCACGCCGAGCCGGCCGCCACAGCAGACCGCGGCCTCATCAGTGTTCTCGGGGTTCGGCTCGTCGGATCCGGGCCTGGTGGCGGGAGCGATCGTCGGCGGAGGAATAACCGACCTGTGGCGGCAGATACCCAACAACCGGCTGACGCTCGCGGACGTTCCCGCGGCCGGCGCGCCGTGGGACGCCATCAGCGAGTTCGCGCTGAGCTACTACTGCCACACGGACGAGGGGTCGGTCCGCGGGGAGTACGACCACCGGCACCCACCGCTGGAGGCCGACCTGGACACACTGCGGGCATGGCTGTTCTCCCGGCAGCGGAGCATCCGCGGCGGGTACATGGGCGACCCGGACGACGATCCGGTCATGTTGGCACCGGTCAGGCAGGTGATCGAGGCCATCCGGTTGCGTGTGGCCGCCGGTGCGGGTTAGTGGCGGACGCCGGGCCAGCGACTGTGGTGGAGGTCAAGCCGGGGGCAGATCGTTTTTCGTCCCACGGGCAACCGTCCCTCAGCACAACGTTGGCGATCACCAACCGCTTGCCGGCGACGGCGATGAGGGTAAGCACGGCCGGCTTCAGCCGGGCGATCTCCCATAGCGGGCTGGGGACGCGGGCGACCGCCGGCCCTCCCATGTCCGGCGCCCGCCGCTGATGGGCTGCTATCCCGCCGTTGGTCCTCAGCCGAAGGGCCAGCCCCCTTGATGAACCGGTGATCCGGCCGCTGGAATCTCGACTGGCCTTCCGCGGCAGAGTAGTGTCCGCCCGAACCTCGGCAGCGTGCCTGAATTGGATCGGGACTTGCAGACGCCGAGTGATAAAGAAAAGCACCTCTCTTCTGCTCGTCGGCGTCCGTCCTTTACCGCCCACGCCCCCACCTCCCTCAGGAAACAGCGGGAGGTGGGCACGGCTCAGCGGGCGGCGGTTAACCGCACCGGCGTCATCACCGGGGACATCTTGATCCCGCTCGGCAACGCCCGGCGAACGGCGTCAATGAAGGTCTGCCTCACTCTGCACGGGCAGGATAACGCGCACCTCACCCGCAACCACCGCTGCCGCACCATGGACGAGTTGCTAGCCCGGATTATTCAGGAGCGCAAGCCAGATAGTCGTTTCTCGTCGTCCTGAACGTGTTCCGGTCGGCGGAAGCACCCGCTCGGCCGCTCGGGGCGCACCGCCCCCTTACCCCCATCCGGCTTTTCGAGTTGTCCTGGCTTC
>JANNQE010001218.1:0-2808 GCA_031441625.1 Planctomycetia bacterium | reverse complement strand
GTGGCCGACACGACGACCGGCGACCCGATCAGGAACTGGATGTACCCGTCGTCGGTCGCGCGGGGAGCGTTCATGTCGCCGACGTTACCGGCACAACCGGCACCGCGCAAGCCCGAATCCAGTCAACTGCGTAACTCGTATCGGTTACACGACACGCAAGCGAGTGCGAGGTTGGCCAGTACGTTGCCCCCGCCTCGGCTGGTCGGTTCGATGTGTTCGACCTCGAACGTGAAGTTGTAAATCTTCCCCGGCGCGCGGCAGTATTCGCAACGGTTGCCCGCCCTCCGCGCGACGGCCGGATAGCGGGGGTTCACAGCTTGCCTTCCGCCCGCATTTTCAGAGCGCGGGGCATCGTGGCGGCGATGGACTCGTGAATCAACTCGTCCAGTTCACGCAACTCGTCGTCCGGGAGTTCGCCCCCGAGGTCGAGTACACGACGCCGTTTCGTCGTCAGGTGGTGGAGCCGGCGGAGTTGGTCGGCATTAAAGAACTCGTCGGGCTGTGCGCCCGCTGGCAGCGTGGGGTCTTCGACAACCGCGGTTTCGTTCGCCATGGCAGGCCCTCCCTCCGACCACAGTATACCAGACCCGTCCCCGTTCAGTCCGACGATCTTTCTTCCGGCCGAGCCAAGATGATTCCGGAGAGGGGTGTGGGTGCCGACCGGAATCAATGAGAGCGGTTGGTCACGCCGCCCTTCTCTCCTCGCGGGTGAGCCACTTCTGCATCTTGGGCAGCGTGTCCGACCAGTCCTTGCTCAGCCGCTGCTGGCCGAAGGCGTCGTAGAGCAGGTCGAGCGTTTCGGTCAGGTGGCGGATCTGCGTCGCCCGTTCTTCGAGCCGTGCCCGCGGGTCGGTGATGTCGTCCGGCATGTTCGGCAACTTCGCCGCCCCGATGCCCAACGTCTCGGCGTGGAACGTCAGCTCGTACTGCTCCTGATGCCGCACCACCGTCAGCCCGGCCTTCCGCGGCAGCTTGCCCGACTGGATCGCCTTCTTCGCCTCCGGCAACCGGGTCGGGCCTTCGTGCGTGATCGTCTCGTGCCCGGTCTGTCCGCGGGGGCACTCGAGTGTGAGCGTGCGGGCCAACATGCACACGGCTTCGGACTTGTCGAGCAGCGGGATTGTGTCGGACGGGCCTTCGAGCTGGTACCACAGCCAGAGGAGGAACTCGTTGCCGAGGAAGTCGCGGCTCGTGTCGTCGGCGATCCAGGCGATGTCTTCGGGGGTGACGCCAGGGACGAACGCGGACGGCGAGCTGTCGTCCACCTGGCGGGTGCGGTTGTGCAGGTCGGCCAGTTGGAAGGCACGCCGGCCGGCGGTGATCGGGTCGAGGCCATAGCCGAAGGTTTGTTGGAAGAGCGACACGAGGCGGTCGATGTGGGTGAGCGAGGTGCTGCCAAAGAGGACTTCGTTCGACTTCGCGTCCCAGAGAACGGGCACGCACTTGCGGCGCTTGTATCGGCCGTCCTTGGCTTCGTTTTCGAGTTGGTCGCGGGCCGACTCGCGGGCTTCTCGCTTCTGGCGGGCGGTGGGGCGGCCGGACGGGTTGCTGGCGGCGATCGCCTTCAACTCGACGGCGAAATACGCCTTCATCAGGTCGTTGGGCAACTTCTCGCTGTCGATGCGGAGGTCGAAGTGCAACGTGTCATTGATGATGTTCTTGGCGAACTCGAAGTCGGTGTCGAGGACGTGCTCAGTGGCAGTCCACCCGACCTCAATGCCGTCGGATGAGGCGAGGCGCTGCTTACCGGCTGCGAAGGCGGCGAGGCGTTCGAGGTGGTCTTCACCGAACAGACCGGGGGCGGGACCGTCCACTTTGAAGCGAAGGAAGGTCAAACGGCCGGTGAAAAAGCCCATCGGTGTGCCTCCGTGCGTCGGTGCGACGATGCCGGAGGGGAGCGACTAGCTGGCGAGCTGGGTGTCGCTGTCGCTGGTCTCCCGATCCTTCCGGGTCATCTCTTCCAGAATGATCGGATGCCAGGCGGGGCTGCGCTCAGGGGATGGGACGTAGTTTTCGCGCGCCCAGCGGCGAAGGCGGAGTTCCTCGATGAAGTCGAGGGTGTCGGCCTTGAAGGAGTCGAAAGCGGTCATGTGAAACGGCCCAGGAGAGTGGGACGCGAGTTAGAGTAGCGGCGGGGTGGTGGTCGGCAAGCGGTCAAGGGTAAGGGTACAAATCGACCAACCCCCGCGGCGGCCTTGCGGCTACAGCGGGGGTTGGGTTTAGAAAGCGCCGGCAACGACCTACTCTCGCCCGGGAAGGACTACCATCGGCCCCAAGTGCTTATCGTGCGTGTTCGGGATGGGAACGCGAGTTTCCACTTGGGTAAGATCACCGGCAACTGCCTGATATATCAGTGACAGCTTGGTGGGGTACGAAATCGCGGTCAGCATCGACAGTCAGGACTCTCGGCACGGGCCGAGAAAGGGAACAATGTGGCCAAGCGCTCGACTGTTAGTACCGGTTAGCTGAGTACATTACTGCACTTACACACCCGGCCTATCGACCTCGTAGTCTACGAGGAGTCTTCTTGATGGGAAACCTGATCTTGGGGGAAGTTTCACGCTTATATGCTTTCAGCGTTTATCCATTCCGCACGTGGCTACCCAGCGGTACGGCTAGCGCCATAACTGGTACACCAGCGGTGCGTCCCTCCCAGTCCTCTCGTACTAGCACTACAGCGCAGCTTCAGATGACGCACCTATGCGGCCGCTTCTTGTGGGACTTCGTTGCCTGCTCGTTCCGCCGCTGGTGGTAGCGGATGACGTCGCCCACGTGCGGCAGGTCGGGCACGCCTCGCCGGCGGCGGAA
>JANNQE010001217.1:0-3627 GCA_031441625.1 Planctomycetia bacterium | reverse complement strand
CCGCGCCCTCCGCGCCCTCTGCGGTGAATCTTCTCCCCCGGTGCTCCGATGGCGAAATCGTCCCAGTCCGACCCAGACCTCACACGGTTCCGCAACCTGGGGGTGATCGCGCACATCGACGCCGGCAAGACGACCACCACCGAGCACCTGCTGTTCTACTCCGGCGTCATGCACAAGCTCGGCGGGGTGGACCAGGGGAACACCACCACCGACTACGACCAGGAAGAGCAGGAGCGGGGCATCACCATTTACTCCGCGTGCATCCCGTTCGAGTGGCGGGGGTACACGGTGAATCTCATCGACACACCCGGCCACGTGGACTTCACCGCCGAGGTGGAGCGGAGCCTGCGCGTCCTCGACGGGGCGGTGTGCGTGTTCGACGGGCAGAAGGGGGTCGAAGCGCAGTCCGAGACGGTGTGGAAGCAGGCGAACAAGTACGCCGTCCCGCGGCTCGTGTTCGTGAACAAGATGGACGTGGTCGGGGCCGACTTCGCCGGCACCCTGAAGACCATCCACGATCGCCTGACGCCCGACTTCGCCGAGCACGGCCGGCCGGTGCCGATCGTCATCCCCATCGGCGCGGGGTCCGAAGGGTACAGCTCGAAGCCGCTCGCCGGGGTGATCGACCTGATCGAGCAGAAGGCGCTCTACTTCGACGCCGGCGACCTGGGCAAGACGGTCCGCGTGGAAGCCATCCCGGACGAGGAACTCGACACCTTCCGCAAGTGGCGGGAGGAGATGTTCGACGCCCTCACCCAGCACGACGACCACGACCTGATCACGTCGCTGGTGCTCGACGGGAAGGAGCCGGACATCGGGACGGTGCGGCAGCTCGTGCGGGAACTCACCCTCGCGCGGACGATCTACCCCGTGCTGTGCGGCAGTGGCCGCGAACACCTGGGCATTCAGCCGCTGCTCGACGCCGTCACGTACTACCTGCCCAGCCCGCTCGACCGCCCGCCGGTCGTGGGCACCAACCCGAAGCACCCGAACAAGGAGGAGCGGCGGAAGCCCGACCCGAAGGAGCCGTTCTGCGGGCTGGTGTTCAAGGCCGCGTGGCACCCGAGCGGGCACCGCTTCTTCATCCGCGTGTACAGCGGCACGCTGCGGCCGAACCTGCGGGCGTTCAACACCGGCAAGGACATGAAGGAGAACATCGCCAAGCTGTTCCACGTCCACGCCGACCCGAACCGCGGGTTGGAAGAGGTGGACAGCGCCCCGGCCGGCGACATCGTGGCCGTCGTCGGGCTGAAGGAGTCCGTCACGGGCGACACCCTGTGCGACACCCAGCACCCGATCCTGCTCGAACCCATCTCGTTCGCCGACGCCGTCGTCAGCCAGTCCATCGAGCCGGAGAGCGGGAACGACAAGGACAAGCTGGCCAACGCCCTCGACATGCTGCAACTGGAAGACCCGACGTTCAAGGTGCTGGAGAGCAAGGACACCGGGCAGACGCTCATGAGCGGCATGGGCACCCTGCACCTGGAGGTGAAGAAGCACCGGCTGGAGCGGGACTTCAAGGTGAAGGTGCGGGTGGGCAAGCCGCGGGTGAGCTACCGCGAGAAGCTGAAGGCCGGCAAGACGGTCGAGGTGACGGTCGAGCGGCTGGGCGAGAAGGTGACGTTCGCCGTGCTGCGGGTGTCGTTCACCAACTTCCCGATCGAGAAGCCGGTGACGGTGCGGAACGCGCTGACGGGGGACGGCCTGCCGGCGGTGCTCGCCGCCGCCGCCGAGCGCGGGCTGATGGACGCCTGCCAAACCGGTGAGTTCGGTTACCCGATGATGCACCTGCAAGCCACCATCACCGACGCCAAGTTCGACCCGACGCTGAGCGACGAGACGGCGTTCGCGGTGGCGGCGGCGCGGGCCTTCCGCCAGGCGTGCGAGCACAACCTCGACCTGATGGAGCCGATCATGAAGGTGACGGTGACGACGCCGAGCGACTTCCTCGGCAACATCACCGGCGACCTGGCCAAGCGGGGCGGGCAGATCGAGGAGACGAAGGGCGACTCGATGGCCGAGATCATCGCCAAGGTGCCGCTGGAGAAGCTGTTCACCTACGCCAACGAGGTGCGGAGCCTGAGCCAGGGCCGCGCCGCCGCCAGCATGGAGCCGTTCAGCTACGAGGTGGCCCCGCCGGACGTGGTGAAGCGGGTGCGGGGGGATTGACCAGTGACCTTCCGCCGCACCCGCCGCACGAACGATCTGCTCGGCCGGCTGACGTTTGGTGCCTGTTTGCTCGGGGTGGTCGTTGCTGGCGGTATCCTCGTCGGCGTGTGGGTTGTGGAGGTGGAGGCGGTTATGGGGCACCTGTGCTTTGGGTGTTTGGCAGTCGCATTCGCAGTGGTGACGGGGTTTGCTGGCTGGCAATTGCTGAAGCCGTCCGAATGGGAATTCGTGGTGGAAGACGGGGTCATCCGGTGGGGGCCAACAGCCCGCCCCGACCGCCAGCGGCGAATACTGGTGGCGGACATCCGGCGGGTGTTTGTGGACGAGCGGGAACAAGAGGTGGTGGCAGAAACGGCGACAGGGCGGGCGGTGTGCGGGGACTTCGTGCTGATCGGGAAAGCGGACCGGCAGGCGCTGATCGAGTTTCTGAAGCTGCATCACCCTGGAATCGTGCGCGTGAACGGACTGTGAATCAGGAGAGACTCGGGCGGGCTGAAGGCCGCAACGATCGGTAGAATTGCACCGATGATTCTGAGGGGAACCATGTCCACGCTGGCGCGACCGATCACCACCGCCGACCTGCTCGCCATGCCCGACGACGGCAAGCGGCGGTGGCTCATCAACGGCGAACTCCGCGAACAGGAGATGGAGACCGGCGAACTCGGGCGGCGGACGATGACCATCCGGAACCGGTTCCACTCCGAGGCAATGGCGAACGTGACCACGGTGGTCAACAATTGGCGGTACGCACTGCCCGAACCCCGAGGGCGAGTCGTGTGCGGGGAGGCCGGGGTGCGGTTGCCGGGCGACCCGCCGACAACCGTCGGGGTGGACGTGGCATACGTGCCGCCCGGCGTGATGGTCGAGCAGACCGAGGAGTCGACCATCATCCACGGGGTGCCGACTCTGGTGGTCGAGATCCTGTCGCCGAACGACACGGTCGAGCAACTCGACGAGATGGTGTCCGCCTACATGACCGCCGGCGTGCCGCTGGTGTGGGTGGTGGACCCGCACGACCGCACCGTCACCATCTACCAGCCGGGCGACGAGCCGACCCTGGTGAACGCCCGCCAACAGTTGACCGGCGGGGACGTGCTGCCGGGGTTCTCGACCCCCGTCACCCGACTGTTCGAGTAGCCGCACAGTGGAATCCTGACGTGCAGTCCCCGGACTTGGTGAAGGCTGTGCGGGAGAGTGCGTAGACTGATCGGCACACCAAGCCCGAGGTGAGCCATGTTTGCAGATGCCGACCCGTTTTGGAAGTTACCAACGGTGTATGATGTTGTAGGGCTGGTCGGTTTCGTCATCGGGGTTGGTTCGGGTGCCGTTGCCCCGATCCCAGAGTTTACGCTGCAATTGCAGGTGTTTTGGTTTCTCGCGGTCGGTAACTCACCTCTTTCGGGAGTGGCTGAGCGTGGAGGTACGCTGCATACGCTCGCACCCAAACTTTGCTGAGGA
>JANNQE010001216.1:0-3739 GCA_031441625.1 Planctomycetia bacterium | reverse complement strand
CCGGCCTCACAGAGGCCGGCGACAGCGAAGAAGCTGTCACGCCAGGCTCTTCCGCTTGCCTTTCGGCTTCACGTCGGGCGGGCCTTCGCACAGCGGTACACTCGGCGACGGCTCGGCCAACACGTCGGCAAGCGTCGTGTCGCGGAAGGCCGCCTCCACCGTCGCCATGGCGGAATCGAGTCGCTTGTGGAGTGGGCACAAATTGACCCCGTGTGACCGCAGCCCGAGCGGGCACTCGCGGATCCGCTTGATCGGCTCGACCGCGTTCACCACTTCCAGAATCGTCAGGTCGGCCGGCCCCTTCACCAGAGACATCCCCCCGCCGACGCCCCGCTGGGAATGCACGACGCCTTTCTCGACCAGCTTCTGGAGCACTTTCGACAGGTACGGTTTGGGCACCCGCGTGGCGGCGGCGATCTGGTCGGTGGTGCGGGCGGCGGGTGCCTGCCCGGCCAGAAACGCCACCGCACGCAGCGCGTACTCGACCGTCTGAGAGAACATGTCGGCCCCGATTTCGGGTTAAATTAGACCTTGACATCCAGTTTACCAGGTGGCATCTTGAGACAACTGGATGTGAGCGTCCAGAATTGTCCCGCCGCGGACGGCTCCTGTCAAGCCGCCGCCCTCCCCACACCGCGAGAACGACCGATGAAACGGATCGACGAGGCCCGCCTGGAGACCGACCTGGGGTACCGGTTCGAGTACGTCGCCGGGTTCATGGGGTTCGGCCCGGACGACGTCGCCGCCGTCCACGCCGCCGCCCCCGCCCTCGCCCCGCTCGTGCCGGGTCTGGTGGACGCCGTCTACGACCAACTGCACACCTACGACGCCACGTGGCGGCACTTCCTGCCGCGGCAGCACGGGTACACCGGCGACGTGCCGGCCGACCTGGAGGCGCTCACCGCGGATCACGAGCAGATCCAGTTTCGCAAACAGCACCTGGCCCGCTACCTGGCGGGGCTGGTGACCAAACCCTACGACGGCAAGATGGTGGAATACCTGGACATGGTGGGCAAGATTCACACGCCGAAGGCCGGGTCGAATCAGATCAACGTGCCGCTGGTGCAGATGAACGCGCTGATGGGGTTCGTGGCCGACGCGCTGACGGCGACCGTGCTCGGCCTCGGGTTGGACCGCCCGACCGAGGCCCGCACGCTCCGCGCGTTCGGCAAGCTGCTGTGGCTGCAAAACGACCTGATCGCCCGGCACTATCAGTCGGCGTGAGACAAGTCGGTGCCGCCTGCCGGGCGGCACTCCCACCAACCCACATGTCGAGGCTGGGAGGTCGACGACCCGGCGGGCGAGCCGAGCGGCGTGGGCTACAGGATGGCCCGAATCACCTCGCCGCGGCTGGCGGGGGTCGGCCGGCCGAGGGTGTCGCGGATCTCCGCATCCGGCCCGAACCCCAGGCAGTGCAGCACGGTGGCGTTGATGTCCGCCGGCGACACGCGGCCGTCGCGCGGTCGCCCGCCCTGGGCGTCGCTCGCCCCGTACACCATTCCGCCCTTCACCCCGCCGCCCGCCGCCGCCACACTGAACACGTGCCCCCAGTGGTCGCGCCCGGCGTTCGCGTTGAACTTCGGCGTCCGCCCGAACTCGGCCGTCACCAGCACCAACGTTTCCCCCAGCAGCCCGCGGTCGGCAAGGTCTTCGAGCAGCGCGGCGATGCCCTGATCCGCCACCGGGGCGAGGGCCGTCTTCAGCCGGTTCGCCTCTTTGGCGTGCGAGTCCCAGCACGGGGCGTCGGCCGGTTCGTCCGGCGCGCGGTACCAGTTCACCTGCACCAGCCCGACGCCCGTCTCCACCAGCCGGCGGGCGAGCAGGAGGCTCTGCCCGAAGTGGTGCCGGCCGTAACGGTCGCGGGCCTTCGGCGTCTCTCGGTTCAGGTCGAACGCCGCCCGCGCCGCCGCCGAGCCGAGCAGGTCGAACGCCTTTTCGGAGAGACGGTTCGCCGACGGGGCGGCGGACGCCTCGCCCAGCCCGCGGTCCAGGCGGGCGAGCAGGTCGCGGCGGTCGGCCAGGCGGGCCGGCGGCACGTCGTTCGTGAGGGTGAACTCCGGGATCCGCATCTCCTTCGCCCCCGGCTCGCACCGGAACAGCCACGGGTCGGCCGACCGCCCGAGCAGCCCGGCGTCTTGGCCCGGCCAGACGGACGAGTCGGTGTTGAAAATGTGCATGGGCAGCCGCACCGCCCCCGGCACCCCGCCGGTGTCGCCCCGTAGCCGGCGGACCACCGCGGCGAGACTCGGCCAGTCGTTCGGCGGGCCGGGGTTCACCCCCTCGGCGTTGGGCGGGTTGTGCGGCACGCCCGTGATCACCTGATACCCGCTCGACGAGTGGGCGTTGTCGTCGGTACTCACCGCCCGCAGGAAGGCCAGCTTGTTGGCGTGCGCCGCCAGCTTGGGGAAGAGCGAGGCGATGCGCACGCCGGGCACGGCCGTTCCAATGGGGCCGAACTCGCCGCGGACCTCGGCGGGGGCGTCCGGCTTCGGGTCCCAGGTGGAGTGCTGCGGCGGCCCGCCCATGAGGAACACGACGATGCAACTCTTCGCCTTGCCGTTGGCGGCGACCGACTCGCGGGCGCGGAGCAGGTCGGGCAACGCGAGGCCGAGGGCGGACGCCCCGCCGACGCGGAGGACATCGCGGCGAGTGGGCACGGGCAAACTCCGGGGAGGTGCGAACCGGCGGGTGAAGAAAGGGTACGCCACCGCGGGGGCAACCGCCACCGCGTTTATACCGGCGCTGTGCGGCGCACTCGGCGGACTGGTCGCGGTGCCGTCTGTGGACAAGCTGGAAGACGGCGAACGGGGAAGAACACACATCCGCGAACGAGCTGGCCGCGAAACTGGTGGGGCGAGTGGGTGGGTGAACCGCCCCTACGCAGACTGGCGGCGGGCCACCTCGGCCAGCAGCCGCAGCGCGGCGTTCACCGCCGCTTCCGTCGGGAACGCCACCGCCACGTCCGGGTCGAGCCGCACCACCTTCGGCGGGTTGGCCTGATAGCGGGCGTGGTACTTCCCCCGCACGCCCCCGCGGAGTTGCGACAGGTCGTACTCCGGCAGCAGGTCGTCGTCAGGCTCTTGGGTAGTCGCCATCTTCGTATCCTTTGCGTTCGCCGCGGCTGGCCACCCGCACGCTGATGATGCGGGTCGCCGCCCCTCGGTCGGTGTGCGAGACGATCAGCACTCGGCCGGTGGCGGAGAGACCGATAGTCAGTTGGCGGGCCTCCTCGTCCGAATGCACCGGGTCGTCGAAGGTGACGGCCAGCGGGTCGCCGAACACCGTCGATGCCTCGGTGAACGAGACGCCGTGCTTGGACTCGTTGGCGGTGGCTTTGTCTTCGTCCCACTCGAAGTCCATGCCGGCTCCCCGCTCCGGTGTGCAGTCATCATCGCACCGCCCACCACGGGAGTCAACGACTGGCGTCGGCAGGTGAGGCCGAACGACCCAACTCGGCGGGCTGGCGGCAGGGCCGTATGTGGACAAGTTCGAAGACGGCGAACGGGGGCAAACACACACCCGCGAGTTGGCGGCGAAGTTGGCAAGCCGGGTGGAGTGAGTAAAGGAACAGGCCGAATCAGGATGGGCGTGTGGCGTGTGGGGTGCCGTTGCCCCGATCCCAGAGTTTACGCTGCAATTGCAGGTGTTTTGGTTTCTCGCGGTCGGTAACTCACCTCTTTCGGGAGTGGCTGAGCGTGTAGGTACGCTGCATACGCTCGCACCCAAACTTTGCTGAGGA
>JANNQE010001215.1:0-3267 GCA_031441625.1 Planctomycetia bacterium | reverse complement strand
GGGCCCCGCGCGGGCACCACCCCCCCGGCCCCCCCCCGGGCCACGGCCCGTCGCGGGAACGTGTCGGCCTAGTAGTCGTTGCCGGAAACCACTTCGCCGCCGTTGCGGCTGGACAGCGCGCGGTAGCTGGCGATGGCCATCGAGTTCCGCAGGAAGCTGACGTGCCCGTCGACGAACGACGACATCACCCCGCCGGTGTGCGGCCCGCCGGCCGCCCGCGAGTTCGGCAGGCTGCTGTTGATCGGCTGCCACGCGCTCACCATCCCCTGCGACTGGTGGTGCACCCAGGTGAACGAGTTGCACCCCAGCTTCAGGTTGGCCGACGGCGCCCCGCCACACCAGCTCTGGTTCAGGTTACTGCCCTTCTCGATCACCAGGATGGTGCTGCTGGTGCCGTCGGTCACGTCGGTCATCTTGATTTTACTCATCAGCCACCCCATGCCCCGCCACGGGGTGCCGATGGTGCTCACCAGCCGCCGCTCGGGGCAGCAGTTCTCGCCGCCCGCGTTGTTGTCGTACATGACGGCGTAATCTTTGTTCCGCATGGTGGTGAACTGCACGCCGGGGTTGGACGGGCAGGCGAAGCTCTTGGACATGCCGTTGGCGGCGATGATGTTCGGGTTCGGCTGGCCGTTGATGGTCGGCTGGCCCGGCCCGCGGTTGCGGCCGGCCGGCCCCCACCCGCCGGGGTTGTCGCCGCCGGCGTTCTCCGGCACCTCGGCGGAGTACGCCGGCAGGTTCAGGTTCATGCTGCGGAACTGGTTCTCCCCTTCCATCTGCGGCAGGATCATGGCCGCCCAACTGTGAGCGCCCCACGGCACCGTGCTGTTCATCGGGTCCCGCCAGTTGGCCCCGTTCAGGTTGGCGTTCCAACTCGCCGTGGTGGTGCTGTAAGCGCCGTCCGGGGCGTACACGCCGGGCGGGAACACGCCCATGGCGTCGTGGTAGTTCTGCCACGCCAGGCTGATCTACTTCAGGTTGTTGCTGCACTGCATGCGGGCGGCGGCCTCGCGGACTTTCTGCACGGCCGGCAGCAGCAGGCCGATCAGGATGGCGATGATGGCGATCACCACCAGCAACTCGATCAGCGTGAACACCGAACGGCGGCGAGACGAGAGAGGGGGACGGGCCATGACGAACTCCTGCGGTCGAAGGAATGGGAAAGGGGAACCGCTCCGCGAATATGAGCGAAAGATGAGGGCGACGCAAGGACCCTTCTGCCGACTTCACGAGTGTCGCATAGTAGGCCGATTCGCCAGTCCGTAGCCTATCCCTTTCGCCCGTCACGGACTGACCGAGTGCCGCCGCCAATGACACCTGCGGACTCCCCGCCATCCCGCTGGCCGGCGGTGGCGATCCTCGCCGCCGTGCTCATCGGCGTCGCGCTGCGGCTGGCCGCCTACGCCGCCGACCGACCCCTCTGGCTCGACGAAGCCATGATCGCCATGAACCTGACCGACCGCAGCGTCGGCCAGTTGTTCGAGCCGCTCGACCGCAACCAGACCGCCCCCGTCGCCTTCCTGCTCGCCGGCAAAGCGTGCGTCGAACTGTTCGGCCCGACCGAGCGTTCGCTGAGGTTGCCCGCCGTCGTCGCCTCCGTCCTCGGGCTGGTCGCGTTCGCCGTCGCTGCCGTGCGGTTGCTCCCGCCGTGGACGGCCCGCCTCGCCGTGCTGCTGTTCGCCCTCTCGCCGACGGTGGTGAACTACGCCGCCGAGGTGAAGCAGTATTCGTCCGACGCGGCCGTTGCCGCCGGCCTACTGGCGCTCGCGGCCCCGCTGCTGGCCACGCTCACCCGCGGGCGACTGGTCGCGCTCGGCGTGGGCGGGGCGGCGGCGGTGTGGGTGTCGCACCCGGCGGTGTTCGTGCTGGCGGGTGTCGGCGTGGTGCTGTTCGTGCGGGCGGTGCGGGACAAGGAACACCGGCTCACCGTACCGCTCGTCGGGCTGGCGTGGCTGGTCAGCTTCGCCGGCGTGTACTGGGTGAACGTGCGGCACGGCACGGGCAACGAGTACCTGGCCGACTACTGGGCCGGGTACTTCCTGTCGCTCGACCCGTCGGCCGTGCCGTGGCTGTCCGAGCAGTGGGTGGACTTCTTCCGCGCCGTGGGCGGGTATGGCGGCACCATCTTCCCCCTGGCCGGGCTGGCGGCGGTGCTCGCGCTGGTGGGGGCGGCGTGCCTGTGGGCGGACGGGCGGCGGGCGACGGCGGGCGTGCTGCTCGGCGGGTTCGCGTTCACCCTGCTGGCTTCGGCCCTGCACAAGTACCCGTTCGTCGGCCGGCTGCTGTTGTTCCTGGTGCCGCCGGCCGTGCTGCTGATCGCGCACGGCACGGCGGCGGTGTCCGGCGCGGTGTGGAAGCGGTCGCGGGCGGCGGCGGTGCTGCTGGTGGCGGCGGTGGTGTACGCGCCGGCGGTGGAGGTGGCCCGCCAGACCCGCCACCCGTTCCGCGACGAGGACGTGCCGGCCGCGGTCGCGTTCGTGCGGGAGCGGTGGCAGCCGGGCGACCGCATTTACGTGTACAACGGCGGCACCGACGTGGGCGCGGGGCCGGCGTTCGAGTGGTACACCCGCCCGGAGCGATTCCCGCCGGGCGCGGTCGTGCTCGGCGGCGGGCACCGCGGCGACCCCCGCGGGTATCAGGCGGAGGTGGGTGCGATGGCCGCCACCCCCGGCCGCGTGTGGGTGCTGTTCAGTCACCAGCACCAGTGCGAGGAGGCGTGGGTGCGGGCGTACTTCGATGCGGTCGGCGACCGCGGCGAGCAGTTCGTGGACCCCGGCCGCGGCGTGCGGGCGAGCGCGTTCGGGTACACCATCCGCTAATGTGGTCTGCTCGCTCCGCGAGCGGTCTTGTTTGAACCCGCTCGCGGAGCGAGCAGACCACGAACAATCCCTGTGGACCTCCCCTCCTTCCGCCGGCTGCTCACCCCCGACGGCGTCGCCGCGCTCGCCGCGGCGATTGCACTCGCGCCGACCGAGCCCACGCGGTTGGGCGTGCTCGCCACCCTTCGCAAACTTTACCCGCCCGACCTGGCCGCCGCCGCACTCGAAACCGTCCTGCTCCGCCACAAGGCCGCGGTCAAGTTCGCCCACGCCGACGAGCTGTTCTTCACCCGCGAGGGGCTGGAGATGGCGTCGGGCGAGGTGGTGGCGAAGTACCGGGCCGAGCGGTTCCGGCCGTTCGGCACGGTCGGGGGCGTCGGCGGCGGGGGCGGGGGCGACACCAACGCCCCGGCCCCAGTCGGCGTCGTTAAAGCCGTGGGCCCCGACC
>JANNQE010001214.1:0-10633 GCA_031441625.1 Planctomycetia bacterium | reverse complement strand
ACCGCGCAACGCCACAACCACTGGTTCACTTCTTCGGCTTGCCCTGGGCGGGCGGCGGGGCGACCGGAGCCGGCGGGGCGGGGAACAGGTCGCGGTTCACTTCTTTTTGCAGCACATCGGCCTGGTCGGCGCCGGTCAGGTAGAACACGTTGTCCATCACCACCGGCTTCATCTTGAACTCGCACAAGTCGCCGACGATCTTCAACACGGTCAGCAGCCGCACGTCGTTGAAGTTGGCGGTGATGAGCACCTGGCTGTTGTCACGGCCCACCCCGCCGAGCACGATGTTCGCCCCGGTGCGGTCCTGGAGGTCTTCGATCACTTCTGCGAGCGGCTTCTTCTTGTACCGTACCGTCACCGACTGGCCGTAGATCGTCTCGATGAGTGCGATCGTCTGGGCGACCGTCACCGGCTCCCCGTTCACCCCAGAACCGGGAAGCACTAGAGGCAGGTATTCTGGGGTGATGATGATTTGGTTCCCCTTGATCTTGTAGGTGGCGAACTGCTTCCGCCCGCCTTCACCACCGACGCCGGTGTGGAGTTGGGCGAGGATTTCCCGGAGGGCGTCGTCCAGTGGAACCCTTTTCAGTCCCCGGACGCTCAGTCTCTTGTTGAGAATCTCTTTGACGGTTTCGTACTCCGGGATGGTTTCCCACCCGTATCGGCGGAATGCGGTCGAGTCGACGCGAATGGTCAGCCCGTGTTGCTTCTCGATATCCTCCAGTAGATCGCCGAGTCGGCTCTCGTCCTCCGGAATCGTCACTAGCACCTTCAACGCCTTCTGCACGTCGTCGGCCGACTCCACGGTCGCCACTTTCTCAGCCTTCGCCTCGGCCGGCTTGTCCGGTTTCGGCGTCTCGGTTGCCGGTTTCTTGTCGTCGGGCTTCTTCGTCTCGGCCGGCGGCTTGCCCTTCTCCTGGGCGGAGGCGACGTACACCCCCACCCCGCCGCCGCCGATCAGGGCGGTGGTGAACATCAGGGCGGCCAGCCACTTGAGTGAGTTCGTCACGGGTCGTACTCCGTTCGCGGTGTGAATGAGGTGTTCGGTCCCGGCCGTCGGCACGCCGGCGGCGTAGTCGAGGGCCACGATGATGGTGTCCGCCGCCAGCGCCGATGCACGGGTCGCCGCGGCCGAAGTCTCGGAGGTCAACCACTCTTCGACACTCAGCACCGCCGCCGCCGCGATGCCCCGCCGCAGCAGTCGTTCACGCAACTTCTGTTTCGCCGTACTCAGACGGGAATCGACGGTGCCTTTGGGGATACCGAGCAACCCGGCGGCTTCGGTGTTCGTCCGACCTTCGACCAGGCAGAGCACGGCCACCGCCCGGAACCGCTCGGGCAATCCGAGCAGTTCCTCGTCGATCACCACTCTCACGTCGTTATCAGGAGATGACGGCATGGTAATGGCTGGGTCAGCGGTGAGCGGTTCGGGCTTGCGGCGGTGGACGCGGCCGGCCAACTTGTGGGCGGTCAGCCAGGCCACCCGATACAGCCACCCGCCCAGCGCCTGCGGGTTGTCGATTTTTCCCGCATCGCGGGCCAGGGCCATAAACGCGATCTGGTGGGCGTCTTCGGCGTCTGGGCCGTCGCCGAGCACCCGCCGGCCGACCGCCAGCACCATCGCCCCGTACCGCCGCACGATCTCCGCAAAGGCTTCCGCGTCGCGGGTTTGCACGAACCGGCGGAGTAGGTCGGCGTCGGACCCGGCCTCCGCCGTCGGGCGGAGTTTGGTGAACAGTCCGCCGAGGGTGAAGGCTTGCATGGGGCGGGCGTCCGAGCGAGTTCGCGGGGATAGTTCCGGGCCGGGGGCGGTTACTTCGGATTTTTTCCCCACCTCCGGGCACTATCAGGTGTGGCGGCGGGCAATACAGGGTGAGGTCTCTTCTTCACCAACTGAGTTACACAAACCCGTATCGTAGTTGTAAACACACCCGCGCCGGCGGCGTTAGTCGGGGTGTCGGCCGGCGTCGGAACGAATGAACCCGGAGGGTCAGGGCAACCGCCAGCCATGCACGAGCGTCCGCCATGCCATTGCGGGTACGTGTCCGTCAACCCCGAGGCCGACAGCTCGGTGGTGTGCGGCGGGTGCGGCCGTCCGTTGGGAGCGGGCGAAGAGGCGAACACGCACGACTTCGCCCCCAGCCCGCTGGCGGACATCGAACCGGAACCGGCACCCACGTCCGACCCCCGCGAACACGTCATCAAACTCCGCCGCAAACCGCCCGCCACCCCGCCGCCCGACGTGGCCGGCTACGAAATCCTCGGCGAACTCGGCCGCGGTGGAATGGGGGTGGTGTACAAGGCCCGCGAGGTGACGCTCAACCGCGTGGTCGCCCTCAAGATGATCCTGGCGGGGGCGCACGCCAGCGAGGCCGAGCGGATGCGGTTCAGGCGCGAGGCCGAGGCGGTGGCCGCGCTGCACCATGCCGGCATCGTGCAAATTTTCCACGTGGGCGAGCACGCCGGCCAGCCGTTCCTGGTGTTGGAGTACGTGGACGGCGGCAACCTGGCCGAGCGGATCGGCGGGGGCAACCTGCTGCCCGTGCGGGAGGCCGCAGGGGTGGTGCAGCAACTGGCCGTGGCCATGCAGTACGCCCACGACCAGGGGGTCATTCACCGCGACCTGAAGCCGGCGAACATTCTGCTCAGTTCGGATCGTTCCTCCCGCGGCGGCGAGGGCAGTTCGAAGCCCGACAGCGCGACGCCGAACCCGGCGGCGCGGTCGTCCGCGTCTACCCTGTTCAAGATCTCCGACTTCGGGCTGGCGAAGAAACTCGACGAGACGGTGGCCGCCGGCGGGGGCACCCGCACCGGCGCGGTGATGGGCACGCCCAGCTACATCTCGCCCGAACAGGCGGCCGGCAGGTCGAGCCAAGTCACCGCCCGGTCGGACGTCTACTCGCTCGGCGCGATCCTGTACGAAATCCTGACCGCCCGCCCGCCGTTCAAGGCCGACACGCCGCTCGAAACGGTGCTGCAAGTCCTCCACGACGACCCCGTGCCGCCGAGCAAACTCCGCCCCAAGCTGCCCCGCGACCTGGAAACCGTCTGCCTGAAGTGCCTGGAGAAAGATCCGGCGCGGCGGTACGGCACGGCGGTCGAGTTGGCCGACGACCTCGGCCGCTTCCTCCGCGGAGAGCCGATCCACGCCCGCCCGGTGTCGGCCGTCACCCGCGGGTGGAAGTGGGTCCGCCGGCACCCGGCCCTCGCCGCGTTCGCCGCCACTGCCGTGGCCGCCGTCATCGCCGTCGTCGCCGTGCTGGTCGGGTCGAACGCCAAACTGGCCGAGGCCAACCGGCAGAAGGAGCAGGAGGCGAAGACGGCCCGCGAGCAGGAGGTCATCGCCACCGCCGCCAAGCGGGACGCCGAGAACCTGGCCCGCGAGCGGGCGCAGGCGCTCGACGAGCTGGCGACCGAAGCCGAGCGGAACCGCCGCAGCCTGTACGCCCTCCAACTGGCGCAGGTGGCCGGCATCGTCGCCCGCGACCCGTACGCCGCCTTCCGCCTGCTCGACGACCCGGTCAAGTGCCCCCGCGACCTGCGGGACTTCGCCTGGCGCTACCTCCGCCGCCTGTGCAGCCGCGCCGAGACGGTGCAGACGGCCCACCGCCGCCCGGTGCGGGCGTGCGCCGTTTCGCCCGACGGCCTGCTCGTCGTCACCGCCGACACCGGCGGGCAGGTGCTGGTGTGGCACCCGCACACGCGGGTGGTGTACGCCAAACTCACCGGACACACCACCGCCGTCGCCGACCTCGCCTTCGCCCCGGACGGCCGACATATTGCCGGCACCTCCGCCGACGGCACGCTCTACCTGTGGCGGATCAACGCCGACTTGCGAGACACCGTCACGCTGTCTTCCCGCCTGATGCCCGACGCCCAGGCCGAGTTGAACCGGATGGTGCCGACCGCCTCGCAGAACCTGGCGGCGAACCTCGCGCCGGCCGTCACACTCCCCGCCTTCGGCCGTAGCGGGCGGTGCGTGGCGTTCAGCGGCGACGGGCGGTATCTGGCCGCGGGCGGGTCCGACCGCGAGCGGGCACCCAACGAACTCGACGGCGTGGCCCGCGTGTGGGCGGTGGCCGACCTGCTCCCGCCCGACGCCCCGGAGCGTGCGGCCGTGCTCGGCGTGGTCGCCCCGTTCGCCGACTGGCTGACCGCCCACCCGCCCGCCGCCGTCATACCCGTGAAAGAGGTGAAGCAGCATTTGCAGCCGGTGTGCGCCATCGCCCTGTCGCCGAACGGCCAACTGCTGGCCACCGGGAGCGAAGACCGCGGGGTCATCCTGACGCCGATGAGCGGGGAGAGGCATCAGGAGTTGCGACTGCACGGCGGGCCGGTGAACGCCCTCAAGTTCAGCCCGGACGGCACCACTCTGGCCACCGCCGACAACGACGAGAACCCGCTCATCGTGCTGTGGGACGTGACCAAGCGGCGGGCGACGGAGAAGCGGAAGTTGATCGGGCACGACGGTCGGGTGTACGGGCTGGCGTTCAGCGGCGACGGCCGCTCGCTGGCGTCGGCGTCCGACGACGCCGACCACACGGTGCGGGTGTGGGACGTGGAGACGGGCACCGAGACGGCCCGCCTGCACGGGCACCGCGACACCGTCCACGCCGTCGGCTGGCTGCCCGACCGCCGCACCCTGGTGTCCGCGTCCGACGACGGCACCGCCCGCGTGTGGCACACCACCCTCCGCACCAACGACACCGTCGCCCTGTTCGGCGACGAGCCGGCGAAGGTGCTGTCCGCCGCCCTGGCCCAGTCCGGCAACACGCTCGTCACCGCCGACGCCCGCGGGGCCGTGCGGTACTGGTCGGTCGAGAAGCTGTTCGGCGGCAAGCAGCCGCAGGCCGAGTTGCCCGTCTACCTGACCTCCGGCAAGCCGGCCGACGCCCGCGAGTGGCGGGTGACCGGCATGTCCGTCTCGCCCGACGGGCAACTGGTGGCGGTGGCGTCGCCGGACGGGGTGCGGGTGTGGGACCTGTCGGCCGGGCGGCGGGTGTTCGGGGCGGCCGTGCTGACCGTGGTGCCGAAGGTGCTCGGGGCGAGCGCGGACGCGCGGGCGGTTCAGTTCACTTCGGACGGCGGTCGGCTGATCGGCCTGACCTCCGACGGCCTGCGGGCGTGGGACACCGGCACCGCCCAGGACATCACCCCGCCGGCGTGGCGGGCCATCCGCCCGCCGGAAGTGGGCGGCGTGCTGGCCGTGTCGCCGGACGGCAAGCTGGTCGCCGCGTCGGCCGTCGGGCCGAACCTGGAGCCGGTGCTGGCGCTCGCCGACGACTCCGGCGCGTGGTTCGTCCCGCAAGCGGCCCAGGTGACGACGCTCGACTTCGACCCGGACGGCGACCGGCTGGCCGTCGGCCTGTTCCGCTCGCCCGGCCGGGTGTGGCAGTTGGCCCGCGGCTCCGACGGGTGGACCCTGACGAGCGTGTGCGAGACGGCCGAACCGTTCTCCGCCCTGTGGTTCGCCCGCGAGGGGCGGACGCTCTTGGGCGTGCGGGGCAACCGCGAGTTGGTGCTCATCGACCCGGCGACGGGGGTGGAGCGGGCGGTGCTGTCCGGGCACGCCGACAGTATTGTCGGGGCCGGCTTCACCCCGCGGGATCAGCAGTTGATCACCGTCGGCCGCGACGGGGCGGTGAAGCGGTGGAACGGCGAGCCGAGCGGCCGGCCAATGATGTGGGACTGGCGGCAGCGCCCCGGCAACAACAACTCCCCCCCGCCCGTGCCCCCGCGGGTGGTGCGGTAAACCCACGCGCGAACGGCGGCACCCACGTTCGCTTTGACACCCGCCGGCCGGCCGTTTACGCTCCACTCACATCCCGGAGTCGTCCCGTGGCACGCCGCACCCGCCCCGCCCTCGTCGCCCTCACCCTCACCGCACTCGTCGCGGTGGTGGGGCCGATGCGCGGCCAGACGCCCGACGCCGTCAAGACCTCGAAACCCACCACGTTCGAGGTGGAGATGACGACCACGTTCGTGGTGCCGGCGGGGAACGACAAGATCGACCAGGTGCGGGTGTACCACGCCCTGCCGACGCCCCGAAAGTGGAGCGCCGAGGGCAAACACGGGGCGGCGAAGTTGTCCTTCTCCCCCAAATCGGCGGAGGAGTTGACGCACGACGAGACCGACAGCCGCCACCTCCTCTGGACGCTCGAGGGCAGGCAGAAGCCGGGCACGAAGCTGACCTTCAAATCCGACATGACGATCCCCTCGGCGGATCGTTCGCTGAATTTGAAGGCGGTGAAGACAGTGTGGAAGGACTACGACAAGAGGCCGGAAGACAAGACGGCGCTCGTCGATTTGGCCGTGGTCAAAGCGGTCCACCCGGAGTTGGCGAAGGTGGCCGCCAAGCTCAAGGCGGATCTGCCCCCCGCTCAGGCCGTCCAGGCGATGTGCAAGTGGGTGGTGGACACCATCAAGTATGACGCCAGCGTGACCTTCACCCCAGCGGACATCGGGGACATCGTGAAGCAGAAGTGCGGGCACTGTGGGCACCAGGCGGCCGTCCTGGAGCAACTGACGGCGAGCGCCGGCATCCCCATCCGCACGGTATGGGGGATGAACCTGTACGCGGCCGACGGCCGCACGAGCGCCCTCCAGAAGGTGCGATCAGACTACACGAACATCCACACCTGGGCCGAGGTGTACTTGCCGAAAGTCGGCTGGGTCGAGGTGGACCCGGGTCTGGGGGACAAGGCGTTCTCCCTGCCCGCCACTCTGATCCAGAACAACCGCTGGTTCCAGAACTACGCCATCTGGATGCGGGAGTCGGGCAAGGACAAGCAGCCCACCTGGACGCCGGTGAAAGACGGCTTCCGCTCCGACTACGGGGTGGAGCACGTCATCAGCTACAAGAAGAAGTGATCGAGGGAACACCCCACTGGCGGCAGCGGCCCCCCGCGGGTGGTGCGGTGAAGCGGGGGCGTTGGCTTACGGCCTGTCGGCCTCAAACTCGTAGACCTCCAGTTCCGTGCCGCCGACGACATACTGAGGGTGAGTGACCGTGACCCACCCATTGAATACTCCTGAACGGTAGCCGACGCTGAACCCCTTATCCCACTGCTTCACTGGCGTCTGTTCCATCCCGTTGGCGACCACCCGATCCTCCAGATAGGCTTGCAGTTCCTTCAGGATGGCGACCAGGTTGGCGTCGGTGGGTGGAGAGGGCTCTTTCTGGACCAGTGTCACTTGCACTTTCAAATAGTCCTTCGGTTTGTCCCCAACGGATTTCCCTTTGGTCACCTCGGTGGCCAGCACCTGAAACTTGCACTTCGGGAACTTCTTCTCGAACCGGGCTTTCAGCGTCCCCGCTTTCGGTTCGGCGGCCAACTCGCGGAGCAAGGGCGATGGCGATGGCTCCTTGGGGGCCGCTTCAGTGGGTGCGGTCCGTGTGACCGACGGCGGGGTGGCACCACACCCGAGGCCCAACACACACACCAGCAACGGCAGCAGCCGCGACGACGTACGAACCATGGGCGACTCCGGTAAGCGATGTCTGTCCGAGCGTTATCTATAGTCGTGGGCGGCCGATTCGGAAACGCTACCACATCAAAGCAACTTCCGGCTCTGCTTCCCCGCGGCTTCCACCAGGAACGTGAACAGCGGGCCGGCCATGTGGTCGAAGTACGCCCAGGAGTGCCCGCCGGCGGAGGTGGTCAAATCCGCGGTGTGCGGCACGCCCACCGCGCTCAGCTTCTCGTGCAACCGATCATTCCCCCGATACCACTCGTCGGCCGGGTCGCAGGCGAACCAGACGTGCGGCGGGAAGTGGGTCGGGTGGACGTGCAGCACGGCGGTGTCTTGCCGGCACGCTTCGCGGGTACGGTACATCTCATCAATCGGCGTGCCGCGGCCGTACCACTCGTGGTAGTCGAACGCCCCGGCTACGCTGCCCACCACCGGGAAGCGGTCCGCGTGCTTCAGCCCCAGCCGCACCGCCCCCTGCCCGCCCATGCTGATACCGGCGACCGCGACCACCCCCGGCCACCGCCCGGCCATCCACGGCCGCACGCCGTTCAACAGGTGCTGTTCCGGGGTGACGACGGGGTCGAACTCGGCGCACACGCGATCCGCCCACCAGCCGCGACCGCCGAACGGCTCGCAACACGCCACCCCGTGCCGGGCGAGCTGCTCGGTGTACGCGGCGTTCGTGGAAATGCTTTCCAACCCAACGGGGTGCAGGAACAGGAGCGCGAACCGCCGCGGGCCGGGCGGCTCGAACACGTGCGCCGGCTTGCCGGCGACTTCGATTGCAGACCAACCGGGGAGCATGAACAAGCCCTCGTCGCCCTTGGCGGTTCCGCCCCGCGGAGCGTGGCGGAACAAATCGATCACACCCACTTCTTCCACTTGAAGAACACGAACGCCGCGACCGCCGCCAGCACCATCAGGCCGAGGGCGAACGGGTAGCCGAACTCCCAACTCTTCTCCGGCAGGTTCTCGAAGTTCATGCCGTAGATCCCGGCGATCAGCCCGCACACCAGGCCGATGGTGGAGATCATGGTGAGCGCCTTCATCACCTCGTTCAGCTTCTGCGAGCTGGCCGACAGGTGCGTCTGCATCAGGTCGCTCACCATCTCGCGGGAGCTTTCGATCAGCTCGGTGTACCGCACCAGGTGGTCGAACACGTTGCGGTAGTAGACGATCTCGCGGGCCTCCACCAGCTTGAACTCGCCGCGGATCAGGCGGGCCAGCACCTCGCGTTCCAGGATGAGCGTCTTGCGGAGGAACGACACCTGCCGCTTGAGGCCGAGCAGGCGGGAGAGCAGTTCGGCCGACGGGCGGGTAAACAGCTTCGTTTCCAGCTTGTCCAGCCGGTCGGAGATCCGCTCCACCACCGGCGCGTACTCGTCCACGATGCCGTCAAGGATCAGGTGGAACACGTAGTCCGGCCCGCGGCCGAGGCCGTCGGCGTGCCGGGACAGGTACTTCTGCCCGTCGGTGATGCACGGCAGCGGGGCGTAGTGGTGGGTGATGAGGACGTTGTGCGTGAGTACGGCCGAGAGCTGCGGGCGGAGGCGGGATCGGCGGGATCGTGTCCCCCTCTCCCCCAGGGGAGAGGGGGACTTTGACGCGGCACACGTCCGGCGGCAGCGGGTTGACGATGACGAACAGGTAGTCGGCGAACTCCTCCACCTTCGGCAGGTGCGCCCCCTCCTCCGGCGTGCGGCGGGGCTTGGTCACGTCTTCGAGCGTCAGCGGGTGAACGGGGTGGAACACCTGGAACACCCGCTCCTCCTCCTCCGCAGTCGGGTTGTCCAGGTCGATCCAGTAGACGCGGTCGCCGATGTCGGCGTGCGTCGCCGGCAGGTCCTCCGCCGACACCGCCTCGGCCTTATTCGCGGACGCATCCCAGCGGACGATGTGAATCATGAGGCGATCCTGAAAGACCCAGGGTTGACACCCTGGGTCCAATGGTGGGGTTCCCCACGATTCCCCTCTGGCATACACTTCCCGCTCGCGCGTTTCAACCAGACGGCACGGAGGCTCGGCATGTCGAACGTCACTCTTGTCACCGGCGGGGCCGGGTTCATCGGCTCGCACTTGGTAGATGACCTGGTTCGCGGCGGGCAGGCGGTCCGCGTGCTCGACGACTTCAGCACAGGCCTGCGGTCGAACCTGGCCCACCACGGCAGCAAGATTGACATCGTGGACGGCAGCCTGACCGACCCGGCGGCGGTGGAGCGTGCCACGAAGGGCGTTCGCACCATCTACCACCTCGGGGCGCTGGCGAGCGTGGCGCGGAGCGTGGAGACGCCGGCCGTGTCGCACGCGGCGTGTGCCACCGGCACCGTGCTGCTGCTCGACGCCGCCCGCAAGTGCGGCGTGAAGCGGGTGGTGTACGCGGCCAGCAGTAGTGCGTACGGCGGCAGCACAGGCGACGGTGGGCAGACCGAAGACATGCTGCCGGCGGCGAAGTCGCCCTACGCCGCGGCGAAGCTGGCCGGCGAACTGTACATGCAGGCGTTCGCTGAGACTTACGGCCTCGAAACCGTACGGGTGCGGTTCTTCAACATCTTCGGCCCGCGGCAGCGCGCCGACTCGCCGTACAGCGGGGTGATCGCCCTGTTCATCGCGGCGATGGCACGGGGTGAAACTCCCACCGTCCACGGCGACGGCCTGCAGTCCCGCGACTTCACCTACGTGACGAACGCCGTGCAAGCGTTGCGAAGGGCCGCCGACGCCGACGCGGGTGTGGCGAGCGGGAACGTGTACAACGTCGGCACCGGCCGCAGCGTGACGGTGCTGGATCTGGTGAACGCGCTGAACGTGATCCTCGGCAAATCGCTGACCGTGACGCACGCCCCGACCCGCGCCGGCGACGTGAAGTTCAGCCGGGCCGACATCACCCGCACCCGCCGCGACCTGGGGTACGACCCGACCGTGACGTTTGAAGACGGCCTGCGACAAACGGTGCAGTGGTATTTGGACCAGAAGCGCGACGCGGTGCCGGTGAACAGCGTGGGCGGGAAACGGGGCGTGAAGGTGTGATGGAACGGCGACCGGCCGGCCCCCACCCGCCCGCCCCATCCCGTACCCGTGCCGCGCCCGTCAGCCCGTCCAGGGCGTGCCTCTGGATTTTGGCGAGCGGCGGCCGTGAGGCCGCTGTTCACAGCAGCAACAGCGG
>JANNQE010001213.1:0-4969 GCA_031441625.1 Planctomycetia bacterium | reverse complement strand
CGCTCCGCGAACTCCGGCGACCTCCCCCACAAGGGGGGAGGTGTATCCCCCACCTCCCCCCTGGTGGGGGAGGTCGGTTCGGGTGGCGGAGCCACCGAACCGGGTGGGGGGGTCTGTCTGCCTACTTCCAGTGGAACACTCGATGCGGTACGCTACGGTACTCTTCCCCCGGTGCCACATGCTCTCCCTCTCCGGCCGAACGGCGAAATTCTGCTCCGGCCCCAGTCGCCGCGAGTTCCTACGGGTGGGCGGGCTGGCCGTCGGCGGGCTGGCACTGCCGTCGCTGTTGGCCGCACCGCGGGCGAAAGCGAAAGCCACGTCGTGCATCCTCATCTTCATGGACGGCGGGCCGAGCCATTTGGAAATGTGGGACCTGAAGCCGAACGCCCCGGTCGAAATCCGTGGCGAGTTCGGGCCGATCAAGTCGAGCGTGCCGGGCGTCACCGTCGGCGAGTTGCTCCCGCTCACGTCGAAGCAGATGCACCACCTCGCCCAGGTGCGGTCGGTTCACCACGGCATCAACGACCACAACGCCGGCAGCTACTACATGCTCACCGGCCGCTCGCCGAGTGAGGGGTCGAAGCTCATCCAGACGGATACGGCGTCCACCTTCCCGCCGTTCGGCGCGGTGGCGGCGAAGCTGAAGCCGGCGGCGAAGGCGATCCCGCCGTACGTGCTGCTGCCCGAATACCAGTGGAACAACGGGGTGGACATCGGCGGGCAGAAGGGCGGGTTCCTGGGTGCGGCGTACGAACCGTTCGTCGGCGGCGACCCGAGCTTGAAGGGATACACGGTGCCGGGGCTGGACCTGTCCGCCGACCTGCCGCTCGACCGCCTGGGCCGACGCAACGACCTCCGCGGGCAACTCGACAAGGCCGTCGGCAGGCTCGGCGAGTCGCCCGCACTCGACCGCATGGGCACCTTCCACCGTCAGGCTTTCGAAGTGATCACGAGTCCCGACACGCGTGCCGCGTTCGACCTGAGTCAAGAATCGACGAAGCTCCGCGAGCGGTACGGCACCGACCCCGGCACGGATCGCAAGTTGGAAGCCCGCAAGTTCGGCGGGCTGCCGCACCTCGGGCAGACGTTCCTGATGGCCCGGCGGCTGGTGGAAGCCGGCGTGCGGCTCGTCACGGTGATGACCGGCCGGCGGATCGATCAGGCGTGGGACACCCACCGCGACCACTTCGGGCTGATGAAGAAGTCGCTCTGCCCGCCATTCGACGCCGCGTTCTCGGCCCTGCTTGAAGACCTGGCCGACCGCAAACTGCTGGACAGCACGCTGGTGGTGGTGATGGGCGAGTTCGGCCGCACGCCGAAGGTGGGGCAGATCACGAGCAACGCCGGGGCGAATAAGGAGAACGGCCGCGACCACTGGCCGCACTGCTACACGGTGCTGTTCGCCGGCGGCGGGGTGCCGGGCGGGGCGGTGATCGGGGCGAGCGACAAAACCGCCGCACACCCGAGTGACAGCCCGACGACCCCGGAAGACGTGGCCGCCACCATCTACACCCTCCTCGGCATCGACCCGACGACCGAACTCCGCGACGGCCAGGACCGCCCGTACACCCTCTGTGCTGGAACGCCGATCAAGGGGCTGCTCGGGTGAGGTGTGGACTCGCCCGAGTGGGGTCCACTCTGGTATGATTCGATTGGAGGAACTGACATGACTAACCCGAACGACCTGACCGCCGAGAACGCCCGCCTGCGCCAGCAGCTCGCAGATGTGACTGTCGAGCGGGACATCCTGCACCGGGCGTACCTGAAGTACCTCGCCCTCACCGCCCCGCCGATCACACAAGAGGACATGGACTCGGCCGTCCCATCGGGCCCATGGTTGAAGGAGTTCCTCGACCGCATGGTGGCCGGCGACCCGGACGCGATGGACTCCGTGCCCGCCGCGAAGAAGGGGTGAACGGCATGACCGCGGACACGCCCTTTCGCGTCACCTGGATGCCGAACTGCAACGCCGGCGTTCTCGCCCTCGGTCGGCGGGTGGCACTCCCACACCGCGTTCGGCTTCGTGAGATCATCCTGGAAGCGGACGCCCGGTTGCAATCCATCGCCCGGACGTGGGGCGACCCGTACATCGACCTCAAAGGAATGCGGTTGACGCTGTACGCCCGCTCCTTCGTACGTGACGGGCTGACCGTTTGGTACGCCGTTCACACGGATCAGGACGACTTGTTCGTTCGGAGCGTCGAGGCCATCCCGGACGGGCCGTTCGACGTGAGGTGAGCGAGGCCTGTTGGCAGTGAGGCACGACGTGCATCCAGGTGAACCAGCGGCGTCAGCCGCCTGGGTGCGCCCACCCGTGGATTCGCACCCGTGGTGCCCAGCGCGTTGTACCTGGCCCCACCCTCTTAGCAGTGTCGTTAGCGATTGATCGCTCGACGTTGGGCCTGTACCGTGAGTTGCCGAATCGAGGATTGCCGGGTTGGTGCCGGCGGATTCTTCAGACCTGCCCAAACAGAAGATTACCGAGCAGAGGTGACACGTGATGGAAACTTCGCTCATCGGTCGCGCCAAGGAATTGGAGGTCGCTGGCCTTCTCATCAGGAATGGTATCTATGTGTTCTTGCCGTTGGTTGATTCTGGTGCGGATTTGCTTGTAGCGAACCGCGCCGCGTCAGTAGTCATTCCGGTTCAGGTGAAATACCGCGCCAACGCACTCAATCTGGACCTGAACGAAGCAACAGATTTCCCGAGGTTCGGACAGGCTAACACAGTCATCGCCTTTGTCATTGGGGCAATCAAGCAACGTACATGGTTTATCCCGTTCTCCGATTGGCGCAGCAAGTCCGTCAACAACAAGCGAAAAGACCGTAAAGTCTTCGTTCCTATTCGCAAGAACGAAGAGTGGCTGAAGAAGTACGAGGGCGATGAAGGCGTAAGGCATTCATTTCAGCAACTTCTCCAGTGACAAGCGTCGAACAGGGTGCTAAATCCCTTTCGGCACGGCCCAGTGCTTCTCGCGATACCTCCGCTTTGCGAGCGAGTGCCCTTGCGGGTAGTTCGTGATCACCGCCTTCATGCTTCGTGTTGGTCGAGCACGTTCTTCGTCACCTTCACCACCATCGGGTCGTTGCCCCAGATGCAGTGACTCCCGCTGAAGGTGGTGTGGCGGTGGGGGGAAATGAAAACGGCCACCCCGAGTGGGGTGGCCGCGTGCGTTGCAATCGGGCGTGGCATCAGCCGACGAAGACGCCGCTCGTGTTCGTGCTCTCGAAGGCGAAGAAGTTGTCTAGGGTGGCCAGGTTGGCCCCCGAGAACACCTGGATGCGGGCCTGGGCACCCGGGCCGGTGCCGGTGATGATGTCGGCCAGGCCGTCGCCGTTCAGGTCGCGGGCGGCGACCGACACCCCGCCGGTGAAGCTGGTGCTAGCGGCGAACAAGTCGTACACGGCCGCGCCGGTGGTGGCGTTCAGCGCCCGCACGTGCGGGCCGCCGCCCTGACCGGCCCCGGTGATGATCTCGGCCCGCCTGTCGCCGTTCACGTCGCCGGCACTCAGGTTCACCCCGCCCAGGAAGGCCGGGGCGTAGGGGGCGATGCGGCTGAGGACGTTCAAGTTTCGGCCGTCGAACGTGGCCACTTGCGAGGCCACGCCCGCGCCGGTGGCGGCGGCGATGTCGTCGTACCCGTCGCCGTTGAAGTCGCCCACGGCCACCCGCGCGCCGGCCGTGTTCGACAGGTCGAAGGCGAAGAACGAGTGCATCAGCTCGCCGTTCCGCCCGCTGAACGACTTGACGTGCGACCCGCCGCCGGCCCCGGCCCCGACGACCACGTCGTCCCACCCGTCGTCGTTCACGTCCCCGCTGGCCAGCCACACCCCGCCGGTGAACTTCGAGTCGTAGGCGAAGTAGCTCTGGAGGAGGGCACCCGTCTGCCCGTTGAACACCTTCACGTGCGGGCCGCCGCCCGCCCCGGCCGCCACGATCACGTCGTCGAACCCGTCGGCGTTGATGTCGCCGACGGCGGTCGTCACCCCGCCCAGGAAGGCGGCGTCGTAGGCGTTCAGGCGGAACAGCTCGCCGCCGGTGGCGGCGTCGAACACCCGCACCACTGGGGCGGAGCCGGCCCCGGCCCCGACGGCGTAGATCCGCCGGCCGGTGCCCGTCCCGGTCGGCCCGATGACCGACGGGTTGAACGGCCCGGCTTCCGACACCGGAACTTGGCGGCCGGGGGTGGTCGGCGGGACGGTCACGCCCCTGCTGGTGACGCTCGACCCGAGGAAGTTGGCCTTGCTCGGGTTGTCAGGGTTCTGCGGGTTCGGCACCGGCGGATCGACGATGATGCTCGGGTTCACCTTGCCGAAGTTGAGCGGCCCGGCGTCGCGGTTGAGCACCGTGCCGAGGAACTGGAGGTTGGTGCTGCTGCTCACCGTCAGGCGGGCGGCGTTCTCCTCGCGGAAGTCGGTGTACCCGACCGGCGTGTTCGTCTGCACCACCGAGTAGGTGCCCGCCGGCAGGCTGGGGAACGAGTACCGGCCGAACGAGTCGGTGGTGACGGTCAGCGGCGCGCCGCCGGTCAGGGCGGTGCTGATCGCCCGCCCGCTCGCGGTGGTGCCGGTGAGGGTGACGGTCGCCCCGCCCAGGCCCAACTCCACCGGGTCGAACCGCCCGTTCTCGTTCGCGTCGTACCACACGTACCCGTACAGGCTGACCTTTTGCAGTTCGCCGAAGTTGTTGTTCGTGGACACCCCGCCGGCCGGCACCGTCACCGCCGACAGGACGTCGTTCACGCTGTTGCTGCCGCCGGTGCTGCCGGGCGTGTCCTGGCCGTCCAGGAAGTTGGCCGGCTGGCTCTCGATCAGGGTGTACTGGCCGGGGGTCAGGCCGGTGAACTGGTAGAACCCGTTCCCGTCCGTGGTGGTGGTCAGGGTGGCGTTGCCGTTCGTCAGCCGCACCGGCGTGCCGGGGATGCCTGCCTCGCCCGCGTCCTTGATCCCGTCGTCGTCGGTGTCCTGGT
>JANNQE010001212.1:0-4389 GCA_031441625.1 Planctomycetia bacterium | reverse complement strand
GTCGCCCCTTCGGGGCTGCACGTTGGCTCGTTGCAAACGCCCGCGGGGCGGGCGAGAGCTTTCGCCCTCGCCCGCCCCGCGGTGTTCACTGTCTCGCGTCCGCTACCGCACGTCGGCGACCACAGGCTCGGGCGCGCCGGTGGACTCGAACGTCAGCACGTCTTCCCCGTCCTCGCCCTTACCCGCGCCCACGCTGATGGTGTCCTTGCCGGTGAAGTCGCCCTTCAACAGCGACTCGGCGAGCGTGTCTTCCAGGTGCTGCTCGACCGCCCTCCGCAGCGGGCGGGCACCCATCTCCAGACTGCTCCCCTTCTCGATCAGGAACTCCTTCGCCCCGTCCGACATGACGAGCGTGAACCCCTTCTCCTTCAGCCGCTTGCTCACCTTCACCAGCTCCATGTTCACGATCTCGGTCAGGTCCTTCTTCTCCAGCTTGCGGAACACGATCACGTCGTCCAGGCGGTTCAGGAACTCCGGCTTGAACACCTTGCCCATCTGCTCCAGGAGCGACTTCTTCATGTCCTGGTAGTTCACCTCGGCGTCCTTCTTGATGTCCTTGATCCAGAAGTCGCCCAGGTTGTCGCCCCGCACGATGGTGTCCGCGCCCACGTTCGTGGTCATGATGACGATGGTGTTCTTGAAGTCCACCACCCGCCCCACGTTGTCCGTCAGCCGGCCCTCTTCCATGATCTGCAACAGCATGTTCCACACGTCCGGGTGGGCTTTCTCGATCTCGTCGAGGAGGACCACGCTGTACGGCTTGCGGCGGATCTTCTCGGTCAGTTGGCCGCCTTCCTCGTAACCCACGTAGCCGGGGGGCGCACCCACCAGTCGGCTCACGTTGTGCTTCTCCATGTACTCGGACATGTCGAGCTGCACGATGTTGTTCTCGTCGCCGAACTGGAACTTGGCCAGGCTCTTGGCGAGCAGCGTCTTGCCCACCCCGGTCGGGCCGGCGAAGATGAAGCAGCCGATCGGCCGCTTCGGGTCTTTCAGCCCGCTGCGGCTCTTCCGCACCGACCGGGCGATGGCCTTAATGGCCTCGTGCTGGCTGACCACGCTCTTGTGCAGCTCGTCTTCCATCTTCAGCAGGCGGCGGGTCTCGTCCTCACCCACCTTCTTGAGCGGCACGCCGGTCATCTTGCTCACCACTTCGGCAACCACCTCCTCGTCGACGATGCCGTCCGCCTCCTTCGCCCGCTCCCGCCAGTCCTTCGTCACCTGCTCCTTCTTCTTCTTCAGCTTGTCGGCCTGATCCCGCAGGGCGGCGGCCTCCTCGAACTGCTGGCCGGCGACGGCCGCTTCCTTCTCGGCGTTCAGCTTCTCGATCTGCTCGTCCAGGTCTTTCAGGTCGGGCGGCCGGGTCATGGCCTTCAGGCGGATGCGCGCCCCGGCCTCGTCGATCACGTCGATGGCCTTGTCCGGCAGGCACCGCCCGCTGATGTACCGGTCCGACTGCTCGACGGCGGCCCGCAGCGCGCCGTCGGTGATCTGCACGCGGTGGTGCGACTCGTACCGATCCCGCAGGCCTTTCAGGATTTCGACCGCTTCGTCTTTGCTCGGTGGGTTGACGATCACCTCCTGGAAGCGGCGGGCCAGCGCCGCGTCCTTCTCGATGTACTTGCGGTACTCGTCGAGGGTGGTCGCCCCGATGCACTGGATCTCGCCGCGGGCGAGGGCCGGCTTGAGCACGTTGCTAGCGTCGAGTGCACCTTCGGCCCCGCCGGCCCCGACGAGCGTGTGCCGCTCGTCGATGAACAGGCGGGTGGTCTTCGCCCGGCGGACCTCGTTCATCACCGCCTTGATCCGCTCCTCGAACTGCCCGCGGTACTTCGTGCCGGCCACCATCATGGCCAGGTCGAGCACCACCAGGCGGCGGTCGCGGAGCAGGTCGGGGATGTTCCCGTCGACGATCATCTGGGCCAGGCCCTCGACGATGGCCGTCTTGCCGACGCCCGCCTCGCCGAGCAGCACCGGGTTGTTCTTGGTGCGGCGGCTGAGGATCTGGATGACCCGCTCGATCTCGTTCGCCCGGCCGATGACCGGGTCGAGCTTGCCCGTGCGGGCGAGCTCGGTCAGGTCGCGGCCGAAGCTGTCGAGCGCCGGCGTCTTGGATTTCGATTTGCCGGACCGCTCGCTGCGCTCCCCGCGCTCGCTGCGTTCGCCCGGCTCGTTGTCGTTCGGCATGGGATTGTGCCCCAACAGGTTGAGAACTTCCTCCCGCACGTCGTCCAGCTTCAGCCCCAGGTTCATGAGCACCTGGGCGGCCACACCCTCCTGCTCCCGCAGCAGGCCGAGCAGCAGGTGCTCGGTGCCGACGTAGCTGTGGTTCAGGTTCCGCGCTTCCTCGATGCTGTACTCGATCACCTTCTTCGCCCGCGGGGTGTGCGGCAGGCGGCCCATGACCACCTGATCGCCCCCCTGCCCGTGTTGCACGATCCGTTCCACTTCCAGGCGGATCTTCCGCAAGTCCACGTCCAGGTTCTTGAGCACGTTGGCGGCGACCCCGCTGCCTTCCTTCACCAGCCCGAGCAGGATGTGTTCGGTGCCGATGTATTCGTGATTGAACCGCTGCGCCTCCTGGTTGGCGAGCTGCATCACCTTCCGCGCTCGGTCAGTAAACCGTTCGTACATTTTACTCAACTCCCAAGGGAGTCACTGGTCGCCCCACCGGGGGCGAACGGGGTGCGTCGGCCTACCCGTCATACTATGTCCGCCGCCCGGCGGGACCAACTGCGGCCGACGCCGGGCGTGTCCGGAGGCGGGGGGTCGGAGCGTTCCCCGGCGACGGGAAGGGGGGCGACGGCCGGGTGCGGGCGAGTGAGCGGCGGGTGAAGATGTCAAATAGTAGAAGGCGGGAGGGAAATAATCAAGGCGGAGGGGGAAGGTGTGTGCGTAGAGTCACCCCACAGGTTTCGCGCTTGCGAGTGGTTTGTGGCTCCGGTAACTTCTTGTCACACGTCTCGCGTCCGCTTCGGAGAAACTACTATGGCCGGCGACTGGCTGTCCCGTCGGGTGTCGTTCCTGTCGTGGCGACGAGTGATCGGAGCGGTCCTGTTCGTGGCCGTTGTGGGCGCGGTGGCGTGGTTCGGGCTGACCGACGGCATCCCGGTGCTGTGGGGGCCGACCGCGTCGGCGGCCGAAATCTCCGCCGGCAAGGAACTGTTCGAGCGGGAGTGGTCGGCGAACGACCCGCTGGCCGCCGGCGACGGGCTGGGGCCGGTGTTCAACGCGAAATCGTGCGTGGCCTGCCACTCGCAGGGCGGCACCGGCGGCGGCGGCGGGGCGAACCGCAACGCCGTTCACTTCGAGGTGCTGCCGCAACCGGGGAAGAACGAGTACGTCGTCGGCGTGCTGCATTCTGACGGCGTGAGCACTTCCGACCGCGAGACGCTGGCACTGCTCCGTACCAAGTACCCGATCACCGTCTTCCCGCCGCCTCCGCCCCCGCCGCCAGGCCACTGCGGGTACACCCCTCCGCCGAAGCCGCCGTTCGACCCGCTGCACACCCAGAGCGTGCAGCCGACCGCGCTGTTTGGGGCGGGGTGGATCGACCGCATCCCGACGCAGGCGATCACCCGCAACGCCACCCGCCGCGGGGTCAAGTTGGGGCTGGGCGAAGTGACCGGCGACTTCAGCGGCGTGCCGGTCGGTCGGGTGCCCCTCACGACCGACGGTCGGGTCGGCAAGTTCGGTTGGAAGGGCGACTTCGCCACTCTGAAGGAGTTCGTGGCCGCCGCCTGTGCGAACGAGCTCGGCCTCGGCACGTCCGTCAGCGCGCAGGCGAAGCCGCTGCACAAGTCCGCCGCCGACGCGCCGCCCGACCTGAACGACAAGCAGTTCGGCCAACTGGTGGCGTTCGTGGACACCCTGCCGCGGCCGGTGGAGGTGAGCACCCCGACGGCCGAGCGGGGGAAGGAACTGTTCGGCGCGGTCGGGTGTGCGGCGTGCCACGTGCCGGACATGGGCGGGGTGAAGGGGGTGTACTCTGACTTCCTGCTGTACACGATTGAGGACAAGCAGCCGGACGGCGGGGAGTACGGCCTACCGCCGGTGCCGCCGGAGAGCGCCCGGCCGAGCGGCGTGCCCGCCTCGCAGGAGTGGAAGACGCCGGCCCTGTGGGGCGTGGCCGACAGTGCCCCGTACCTGCACGACGGCTCCGCCGCGACGCTCAAGGACGCCATCGCCCGGCATCAAGGTGACGCCAAGAGCGTGACCGTCGCCTACCAGAAGTTGCCCGACGCCGACCGTGCTGCGGTGGTGGCGTTCCTCGAATCGCTCAAGGCCCCGCCGGACGCCCCGCCCGCCCCGGCCCACGCGAAGGCGAAGAAGTAGCCGACAGGCGAGCGGGGGGCGTCAGCCCCCTGGTGCGGAACCAGCCCGCTCACG
>JANNQE010001211.1:0-15904 GCA_031441625.1 Planctomycetia bacterium | reverse complement strand
GCCTGACGGTCACTGGCAATCTCAGGGGAGCGGTAATCCTCTCCGGCAGCATCTTCGACCTCAACGCCGCCTTGGCCGGCCTGAACTATCGCGGCGCACTCAACTACAGCGGCGCGGACACGCTGAGCATCGTGGCCGGCGACGGCAGCCTGGCCACCCAAGGGGTCGTCCCCATCAGCGTCATCAACGTCAACGATGCGCCCACGAACATCGCCCTGTCCGGCACGAGCATCGCCGAGAACCAGCCGTCCGGCAGCACCGTCGGCACCTTCAGCACGACCGACCCCGACAGCGGCGACAGTCACACCTACACGCTGGTCAGCGGCGGTGGCCGCACCGACAACGCTTTGTTCACCCTGGACGCGAGCGGCACCCTGAAGACCGCCGCCGGCTTCGACTTCGAGGCGAAGTCGTCGTACTCGATCCGTGTCAGGAGCACCGACGCAGGCGGCCTGTCCATTGAGAAAATCTTCACCATCCGCGTCACCAACGTCGACGAGGCGCCCACGGTCGCAGGGCCGGGTGCCCAGACCGCCGTGGAGGAGGTGGACAAGGCCATCACCGGCATCACGGTCGGCGATCCCGACGGCGGCAGCCTGACGGTCACCCTGTCCGTCAGCCACGGCACCTTGACCGTGGTCACGATCGCCCTCGGCGTGACGGTCGCCGGCAGCGGCAGCGACGCGCTGACCCTCTCCGGCAGCATTGCCGATGTCAACGCGGCGCTGGACAGTCTGAAGTACCGCAGCAGCCTCAACTTCAGCGGAGCGGACACGCTGAACATCGTGGCCAGCGATGGTAGCCTGAGCACGAATGGAAGCGTGGCGATCATCGTGGAGTCGGTGACTTATTAGAGTCGCTGCACAATAGCAGAAGTCCTTGGTAGCAAAGGGTTTACAACACGGGCATTATTCAGACTTAACCAGATGCTCCGTAACGACTTCCGTCGAAAAACGTCGCTATTGTGCAGCGACTCTATTAATAACGGGCGGCGGACCTTCAGGCGCAGGTGATCGCCCTGCGAGACGCGGGCGTGCTGAGAGGGGCAGAGCCAACCGCCTGGACGCCAATCTGAAACTGAAAGGCAGGAACAACGACATCGGCAAGGTGCAGGGTTTCCTGGATCGGGTCCGCGACTTCCTCAACGCCGGCATCCTGACGCCGGCGCAGGCCGGCGCGCTGTTGGGGCCGGGCAACAACACCGCAGCGGATGCGGTCCTTCCACCTGACCCCGAAGAACATCACCCAGGGCCTGGATGTCCTCCGCGACATGAAGAGCCTCATACACGACCCAGGAAGGACTGTCCGAAACCGACGGGCCCAACTCGTTGCTGGCGAACGAGTTCCTGGGCTGCGAAACGGACAGCATCAGGCGGGTCGTGTATCAAAACCATCGGCACCGGCGCCGCAAACCAAGCCTGGCCGGCGGCGGAGTTCTGGGAGCGCTACGCCAAGGGGGAGTTCAAGGAGTAGCGTGGCGGCTGTTCCCGCTGGTTGTCCTTGCCGTCGCCACAGAAACCGGATGGCATTGGCCTCGCCGGTCGCCAGGGGCCGGCTCTTTTCCTCGACCGCCCGGCTGGTGTGAATGAACCCGCCTGCGTCTTCCAGGCCGCTTTGGACGGGCCGCCTGGTTGAGCGGCAGGGGGAAGAAGTCCGCGTCTCAACGTCGCGGCGAAGCCTTCTTCCGCCCTGATCGTGGATGCCGCCAAACTCACAAAGCCAGCTACGACCGCACGGCCCATGCTCACCCCAGTCAGCGGCCTACAGCATCATCTCTTCCGACTGCACACACGCCAGCAGACTGTATGTCGTCCTCAGTCGTTGACCATCGACACAAGTCGTTACTTCCAATCGGCTTGTGTGCTTTGGAAGACCGCAGCCGGTGGCGGCAACGAACAATCCGGGTTGGAGGCGTACCGGCCCATCCTGGCCGACGTGCAGGACGGCCGGTGCCTGTACTGCGGTGGGGAGTTGACCGGGTCGACGCAGGTGGACCACTTCGTCCCGTGGTCCCGCTACCCGGCCGACGACGGGCACAACCTGGTGCTCGCCCACGAGCGGTGCAACGCCGCCAAGTCCGACTTCCTGGCGGCCGAACTCCACCTGGCCGCGTGGGTTCGACGGAACCGGGACCGAAGGGCCGAGTTAGACCTCCAGTTGGCCGCGGCCGGCCTCGCGGGCGACTCGGCGGCGGCCGAGCGGGTCGCCCGGTGGGTGTACCGGCAGACGGCCACGACTAACGGGCAGGTGTGGGTGGCGGGCACGGAACTGGCGCCGCTCACCGCCGGGTGGGAGGCGTGCTTCGACAGCGACCCCCAGGCGGGGCCACCCGCCTGACGAGCGGTCGTTCGGAACGGGTCACCACCAGCAAGTTCTGCGAGTGGAGTGTGTCACGTCGAACCCGATGTCCCCAGACGTGCCCCCGATGCCAGTTCGGAGCTCCGTCAACTGGTTCTAGAAGTCCGGGAAATGGTCGTTCCGATCCGCCGCGACCAGGGTGACATGCGGGTGGTTGCCCGCGTCGGACCGATGCCGGGCCACGGTGTGGATCTGATCCGGTTGGAGGAGGCCGTCGAACTCGCTCGGGGGGCAAGGCGGCCGCCGCCGACCCGATGAGCCGCCACGCCCACACCGGCATCTTGCAGGCTGTTCGCCACCAAGTGGCTCAACGGCGTGGTGCTCGAACCGACGGTGACGTCAGCCGACGAACGGGGAGCGTGGATCTCGTAGTGTACTGGTGCCATTGCACGACCTCACCCCGAGGGACGCCATGCGACTCGCGCTTCTCATCGCCGCCTTACCACTTTCACTCGTCCGGGCGGACGAACCCGCCACGCTGATCGTCCACAACGGCAAACTGCTCACCGTGGATGCGAAGTTCACGCAGGCCGAGGCGGTGGCGGTCTGTGACGCGAAAATCCTGGCGGTGGGAACGAACGCGGACGTGCTCAAACTCCGCGGTCCGAAGACGCGGGTGATCGACGCGGGTGGCCACACGGTGATGCCGGGGTTGTACGACAGCCACGTCCACCCGGTCGGGGCGGCTATGAGCGAGGCGGTGAAGCCGATGGCGGTCTGGCAGTCGCTCAAGGAAGTGAAGGCGTACATCCGCAAGCAGGCCGAGACGACCCCCAAGGGGAATTGGATCGTTCTGCGGTACGCCTTCCCGACCCGGCTCGACGACGCCCGGTTCCCGACCAAAGCCGAACTCGACGAGGCCGCCCCCGACCACCCCGTGCTGTACCACGCCGGTCCGGCCGGGGTGGCGAACAGCCAGGCGTTGAAGGTGTCCGGGGTGACGAAGGACACGCCCAACCCGCCCAACGGTGTGGTGGTGAAAGACGAGAAGACGGGCGAGCCGACGGGGATGCTTCGGAACGCGTACGGGGTTCTGAAGGGGGTGCCCGGCGAGGGGGATTCGGTGTCGGCGGACGAGCGGCGGGCGGCCGTGAAGAAGTTGCTCGCGGCGTACTCCGCCGAGGGCCTGACCAGCGTGGCCGATCGCAACGCCAGCAGGGGCGACCTCGACCTGTACCTGCGATTGCAGAAGGATCAGGAGTTGCCGGTGCGGGTGAACGTGGCCCGCGGGTTCAGCCCCGGCGGCACCCGCGAGGAGATCGCCAAACGGTTCGACGACATGCCGGGCAGCGACAAGCGAGGGGGGCCGACCGGGGCCGGCGACGAGTGGGTCCGCATCGGGCCGATCAAGATGTTCCTGGATGGCGGGATGTTGAACGGCACCGCGTACATGCGCGACCCGTGGCCGAAGGGGGACACCTACCAGGTGACGCAGGACGACTACCGCGGGTTGCTGTTCATCCAGCCGAAGCAGCTGGAGATGGTGGTGAGCGAGGCGGCGAAACGGAAGTGGCAGGTGACCGCCCACTGTGCCGGCGAGCGGGGAATGGACATGCTGCTGGACGCCTACGAGGCTGTACACCAGGCCACGCCGATCGACCAGTTGCGATACTGCATCACGCACGCCAACTTCCCGTCGAAAATGAACCTCGAACGGTGCCGCAAGCTCGGCGTGTGTGCCGACGTGCAGCCGGTCTGGCTGTACAAGGACGGCAGCACGCTGATGAAGGTGCTGAGCAAAGAGCGGATGCGGTGGTTCCAGCCGTACAAGACGTGGCTGGAGTACACCACCATCGGCGGCGGCAGCGACCACATGCTGAGGTACGACCCCCTGAAGGCCACGAACCCGTGGTCGCCGTGGCTGGGGATGTGGGTGGCGGTGTCGCGGACGACCGAACGCAAGGACACCCACGAACCCGACGAGGCGCTCACCCGCGAGCAGGCGATCCGCCTGTACACAATCAACAACGCCTACTTGCACAACGAGGAAAAGGAGAAAGGCAGCCTGGAAGCCGGGAAACTGGCGGACCTGATCGTCACCGACCGGGACATCCTGACGTGTCCGGTGGCCGAGTGGCGGGACGTGAAGGTGGAGTACACCGTCCTCGGCGGCAAGGTCGTGTACCAGCGACCGAAGCCGAAGTGAAGGGACCGATCACCCGCCAGACAGACCACATTACTTGGAGCAGAACAGATCCTAGGAAGTCGTTTCGTCGCTGTATGCCGCCTTCGCCAGAGGTAGCACAAGGCCGCGACTCCAGCATCACTTTCATCGCGGCCACCACCGGCGGGGAGCCGGCCGCCCAGTCGGCCGTCGGCGCCCGCTCGTCCGGATTCAGTTGGAGCGCCGCCGCCCACGCCAACAGGGTGACGTTCTGCGTCACCCAAGCACCGAACAGGGCGGGCGGTGCGGGTGCGGGAACGGGCATCCGGGTCGCAGGCCGACTGCGAGGGATCGGGTGAAACCCGGAGGCTCCGATGCCCGAGCGCCCGGCGGAAAGGGCACTGGTCAGAACCAGGGCTCCGCCCCGAGGTCGGCGAAGAACCGCCGTAGCTCGCCGACCGTGATCAACTCCACCGGCGGGCGGCTGTCAGCGGAGCCCAGCCACGTACACCACCCGCTCGGCGTCACCACGACAGTCAGGCCGTCTTGACCGCCTTCGTCCGCTTGCCAAACAAAGTTGCCGTCGCGGTCCCGCCGAAAGCCGAAGGCGAAAAGGTGCAGGAGGTAGAGCCACTGGTTGCCCGCCAACGGCAACTGATCGCTGATCATGAGATGCTCTCCGGTATCGCTCCCCCTCTCGGCGGGAAGCGGGTGATGAGGGTCACGAGTGGACCACGGTGAGACTTCACGGTGAGGGAGGCGGTCGCCTCCCGGTTCAGGTTTCACGCCGCCCGGCGGGCGGGGTCGGTGGGGTCGACCGTCGGACCGCCGGCGGCACGTGGTCGGCAGGTTCTGGCGGAGCGGCCGGGCGCGGGTACTGCTTCAACCGGGGCGGGCGCGAGCCCTCTGTTTGCAGAGCGGGCTCGCCCCGCGCTACTTCAGCCTCAAGTGCTTGAGCACCGGCTTGTGGGCGGTCGGTACGGGCTTCGGCTCCGGCACGTTCGCAGGCACGTTCGACGGCGCGGCGGCAACCCGAAACGAATCGAGTAGCCGCTCCAAGTCCTCGGCGGCGACGGCGATTTTTCCCCTTCGGCCTTTCGCCCCGAGCCGGAAGTGCGCGAGCAGCCTGTCACGGATCCAGGCGCGGACGGTCGCTTCGGACGCACCTGTGCGGGCGGAGACCTCCTTCACGCTCAGCATTTTGGCCATGAGCACTCCGGTGGGTGGGTGTTGGGGTGGATGTATCGCAGGGGGTGAGGGGTGGGGCGGCGGTGGACACGCCCCGCCCGCCGCTCATCGGGTCCCCGTGGTCGTTGCGGTCGAAGGCACTTCGTCCGTCTCAGCCGCCACGCGGAGCATTACCCGCGGGCAGCGTCCGCGGCCGAACTCGGCGGTCAACAAGCCGGCCTTCTTCAGTCGCCGGATAGCCGCTGCCCCTGCCTTGGGGCTGACCCCGAGGCGGGCGAGCCGCGTCGGCGTGACGGTGATGGGTTCAGTGCCGTCCGGGTCGAAGCCGCGGCGGAACCAGAGCAACAGGCCGACGGCCAAGGCCTTGCCAGGCAGCTTGGCAGCCCTTTCCAGCCATGGCATCGGGATCGGCCCCCGGACGAACTGTTTGCCACGGCTGGCCTGCTGCGAGGTCCGGGCCGCGACGCTCGCGGGACTGAGCCGGGCGGGGAGTTCATCCCCGAACGGTGTGTCTTTTGTGCTCACGGCTTCACCTCCGAATCGGTGATCTCCGCGAGCAGTCGCATCACCCGCTCCCACATGGCCTGCCCTCGGGCTTCAACAAACCGGTCGGGGTAGCGCACCACCTCGACCCCGGTCCGCAACTCGAACCCGCCGAGCACCACCCGACTCGCGGCCGCCATGTGCTCACGCATGGCGGTGGTCACCTCCTCGATCTGGCCGGTCTCGCCTTCCACCAGGAAGGCGTCATGCACCGGGCAGCACACTTTCAGCCCCGCCTCGGTGGCGGTACAGGCGGCGAGCCGCATCATCTCGGCCCCGTTGCCCTGCATCGGCATGTTGGCCAGGGCCCGCGGGTTGGCGTCCGGCCCGACGTGCAGCCGCCAGCCGAACACCGTGTCGACGTGCCGGTGCAGCATCCCGTGCGTCACCACGGCGTCCCGCCACCGCCAGAACCGCGGGTACATTTCGTGGTGCCGGCGGAGCCATTCGGCGGCCTCTGCCACCGACCGGCCGGTAGAGATGGCCACCGTCTCCGCCCCGGCCCCGTACATGGCGCCCAACCCGAGGGCCACTTTGAAGGCATCCCGTTCGCGGGGGTGGGTGTGTTTGGTGGCCGTGGGGGGGACCACCCCGATCCGTTTTGCAAACGCCAGGTAGGGATCACCCGAGGAATAGTCGGTGATCATGACCGGGTCGTCGGACAGGGCTGCGGCGATGCCGTACTCCTGCCCGGACCAGTCGACGTACGCCAAAGCGGTGCCGGGCCTGGGGCGGATGAGCCCGCGGAGCCAGGCCGGCAACCCGAAGGCGAACCGGGTGCTCGACGGCTGGTTACGGCCGGTGCGGGAACTGAACGGCGACAGCAAACACCGGTTGCGGCCGTCCGGGCCGACCGTCAGGGCGGTCACGCGGAGTTGGCCGAGAGCCTGAAGAACGGCCCGGAGCGGCTGCAGTTCCGGGTAAGCCCGGGCCATCTGCTTGAGCGTGTCGTCGTCGGTCGCCAGCCGCCCGGTCGGCGTCCGCGGCCAGGTGATGCGGCGGTCTAACAGATATCGCTCGAACCGATCATGTTTGAGCGTGGTGCCGTCGAACAGCGGCACGGGCAACCCATGGGCGTCGCGGACCAGGTACTCGCGGCTGGTGGACGACACCAGCCCGGTGCGGAGCGCGTCCCAGTGGGGGACCAGTCGGCGGTGGAGGTCGACGTCGATCGGGATGCCAGTCCGCTCCATATTGGCTAACGCCCGGATGTACCGGCCGCGGAGTACCGCTCGGGGCCAGTCGATGCGGTCGGTCATCGCCCGGAACACCGCCCGGGTCGCTCGAACGTCCCGCTCACAGTAGTCGAGCAGGGCTCGCACCTCATCCGCCGTGTACGGACCGCCGCGGACGGCCAGTTGCCGCATGTCATCCTTTACCGCCGCGTCGACCATTGTCAGCCCGAAGTACGCCAGCGCGCCGAGCAGGCCGACCCCGGCCGGGGTCGACCGCCCGTTGGTGAACGAGCGGAACTCGACATACAGGTCGAGCACCCGCTCCGGCAGCCGCCATCCGAGCGCGAGGAAGCACGCCATCTCGGCTGCCGCGAAGTAGGCGACGACGAGCACCTCCGGCCCGGTCGGAAACGGTGGACTCGGCCGGCCGACGAGGTCGGCGGGCCCGAGCCGCAGGGTCCGACCGGTGGTCAACTCGCTGGCCACGAGACAGATCGGAGTCGGGAGCCAGCCTTCGGGCTGGTGGAACTCGAAGTCGATCACCCACACCTGCGAGTAGCAGTCCGGCGTCATGCTCAGTCCCTCCCCTGCAGGCGGCGGAGCACGGGGTGGTCGAGGGAGTCGATGTAGGTCGAGCGGAAGGCCAGGCGGAGGGCCTCGCCCATGCCGATTTCCGGCCACACCGGCTCGGGCGGCGGGGTGAACGGGGTCCAGTACTCGTACGCCCCGACCTTCATGTCCGATCGCACCCGCACCCACCGGGAGCGGGCGGCTTCCACCGCCAGCAGGGCGGACTCCGCCCACCGGTCCGTCTTTCCTTCGGTCGGCAGCCGCAACGGCCAAATGAACAGGCTTCCCGAGCGATTCACCGTGAGTACCAGGCGGCGGACGCCGACCGTCGGTTCGCCGGCCAACTCGTCCCTCAGGGCGGGGTCGATCAGGTAGACCTCGCGGGCGTCTTTCAGCTCGAGCACCAACGTGTCGAGCGTGTACTGCTCGCCGGGGCAGGCCCGCACCCACTCCTCCTTGGTGGGTTTGCGGACGGGGAGGCTGACCATGTGCCGCTGGACGCCGCCGGTCACGGCGTAGTCTTGGTGGAGGCGGAGCCGCGCCGGGTCGAACGGGTCGGGGGCCACCGGGGGCTCGGCCTGTTCGGGCGGTGGGGGTGGGGGCGGGGGTAGTTCGAACTCGTCATCCAGCCGGGCCATCACAGTGTCTCCCTGGAAAAAGGAAGCCCCCACAAAGGGCCCGGCAAGGTCCTGTGGGGGCTTCGACACCACCGCGAGGTGGTGTGTCGGATTGTTCGAGTTGCCTTGCCGGGCCTGCTACCTTTTTGCCGGCTAGCCGAGTCCACCTCTATGGGAGGTTCTGGGAGTTTTCACCCGCCGGGGTGATGACTGATTCTGACCACGCGAATCCGCAGGCTGTGGGGGTGATCTCCAGCCCGAGTGACGCGATCCGACGAGAGATCCACCGGGCTCTCTCCCGCCGCCAACTCGCGGGCTCGACAACATCACGGCTCGGACTGACCCGGACGGACTGCTCCCACCCGCTGCCTTCGAACGCGGCGAACACCCGGTCCGGTCCGTCCTTCGTCGTACGGTTGAACCTAACACACCGTTCCCTGTACCACAAGCGATGCTGAACGGCATCCCACCGAGGCCGGTCGACCGGAGTGTACATGCCGTCCAGTGAGGCCCCTCGGCGGACTTGGTTCAGCCAGCCCTGTACGAATCGAGCCTGTTCCGAGAACGACGGCAGGCCGAACAGTTCTTGCTCACCGCCGTACTGGGTCGCCCAGTCGCTCACGAGCCGGCGGCGGAAGGTGCCCATCCAACATTCCCGCCGCTGCCAGACGCTGCCCGCCTGTTCCAGGAGGCGGTGCAATCCCCCGACCAAGACCTCGGTCTCGGAGTCGTCCTCGAGAGCCACTTGGACCTCCCGGGGGAGTAGCGGCCAGAGGGGTTCGGCCCCGCCCTCGGTCAACTCCCACTCCACCTCGCCGGCGAGGTCGATCAGGTCGGACAGACCTCCGGAATGCGGGTCGGACGGCGAGATCGGGGACTCCTCGTAACGGTCAGACGCGTCGACCCCGCGGTACAGGCGGTCGAGGCGCAGGTAAAATTGGATCCCGTCGGGCCCAAGCTCACGGTCGACCGCGTCACGCCACCCTGTTCGCAACGTGTCGGCCCGGTCGGCTGCGTTCCCGCTTGACCGCCCACCACCGGCCGCGGCCGCGATCAGATCGAGTAAGTGCAATTTCAACCGGAACAGCCCCGATCGCTCACGCTCGATTCGGTCGACGTCATCCGCCGTCAGCCAGAGGTGGGTAGACGCTTGAGTGTGATCCGCCACCTCGTCCCAATGAAATGGCACGAGGGGCTGCGGTGAAGTCGGAAACCCGGGAGCCGGCACGCGTCGCAGCCACCGGTACGGTGACCACGGTCGGCGTGCCGAGCGAGCCGGCGGGGTGGGCCGAGGGTGTGCAGACGCGGGGGGAGGTGTTGCGAGGCCGGGTTCGTGCGGAGGCCTGTATACGGTGGGTTCCGGGAAGTGCTTCGGTCGTGGGTCGACCGTGCGACTCCGAGGGTGCTGGGAGCCGACGGTCCGAGTGTCGTAGAGTCGCCCGAGCCGCCGGTCGAGCCAGGGGGCGTGCCCGAACGCCTCCTGGGGCAACCCGGTCCGGGTGATGAACGTCGTCTGGCGTGCGAGGTGCGACCGAAAATCACGGATCGCCCGCCCTGCATCTGCCAACGATCTCTGGGGCCATCGCCCGAAGGTGAAATGCCGCCGCAGGTCGCGCTTACACATACTCTCCCTCACCCCCATCTGTCACGGCCTGACACATGGTACGCAGCAACCCACCCGGTCAGTGGTGGTATGGCCTGCGTCTCTCAGTCAGGCTCCCCGTGCTCCAGAGGTAGTTCCTGTGCCGAATCCGTCCGTCTCAGGCCGCGTAGGTGTGGAAGAATTCATGTGCCCCTTCCTGACCGACACAGCCGTCAGGACGACCACCGTCCAGCCCTCCCGGCGAGCAGCGAGGTGATCCGCCTGTACCCGTAGGTCGGTCGCGGCCAGTCGAAGGACTGCCGTCCGGTTTTTTTTCTCCCTCCTCGCCCGCCTCGTCCGCCGAGCGGTACAAAGCCGTTCGGGGACACCAGAACACGCGGCAACGCCAGCGGACGGGGTCTCGTCGGCCAAGGCGGTTACGACCTGCCGGCGGTAGGGGGCATCCCACCCGCCCACGGTGAGACTTGTTAGTGCGGACAACTCCATCGTGATCGGCATCGGAAAGGGGTTGTTCCGGAATGCCATTCAGTAAAGCCGCCGGTGCCGTCGCGGTGGTGAGTTGCCGGGGGCAGTCTGGTGGGATGAGGTGTATCACCCGGCATGATCTTCGGGTGCTGTCATGTTCCTGTTTCTGATCGCCGTTCTGACCCACCTCGGCTCCGACCTTACCGTCGTCCTCGACCCCGCCACCTTGACCGAGTTGTGCCGCCAATACCGGTCCGGTTGGCGGGAGCGGTTGGTCGACCCGGTCACCACCACCGACCTGTTCCTCCTCCAGTTCCTGCACCTCAACACCGCACTCTCCCACCTGCCGCAGATCCCGGGTGCGACCGCCCAACTCACAGGCCGGCGAGTGGGGCGTCGGCGTCGCCGAACTTGTCCTGCTTCACCCCCATGCGGTTCAGCACCGACAGGTACAGGCCGCACAGTTTGCGGTCGGCGTCCTTCTTGCCGACGTAATCGAGGACCCGGCCGGTCTTGAGGGTGCCGCCCAGCCCGCCGGCGAGCAGCAGCGGCACCTTGCTCGAGTCGTGCGCGCTGCCCGACCACAGGCTGTTCACGAACATCAGGCACGAGTTGTCCAGCACCGTGCGGTCGCCCTCCTTCATGCCGTCCAACTTCTCGGCGAGGTACGCCAGTTGCCCGACGTAGAAGTGGGTGATCTTGTGGTACGCCTCGGACTTGTCGTTGTGCGACGCCCCGTGGTGGGCGTCACGGACGCCGAGAAACGGGTAGAACAGGCCGGAGATGTCGCGGCACAGGAGCAGCGACGCCACGCGGGTCTGGTCCGTCTGGAAGCCGATGGCGATGACGTCGCACATCAGCCGCATGTGCTCGCGGATGTCTTCCGGCAGGCCGTCGTCGGGCCGCTTCATGGCCACCGCCGGCTTGCCCTTGTCCTTCGCCCGCTCGTCGGCCTTGTCCTTGTGGGTGCGGGCCGCCTGGGCCCGCTTCTCCACCTCCCGCACGCTGGTCAGGTACTCGTCGAGCCGCCCGCGGTCGGCCGCGCTCACCTTGCCGCTCAGTGCCGCCGCCTCGTCCCGCACGCGGTCGAGCACGCTCTGGTTGCGGCGGCTGCCGCGGTTGTCGAACAGCGCGTCGAACGCCAGCGACGGGTACGCCTCCATCGGCACCGGCGAGGTGGCGTTCTGCCACGAGATGTGCGAGCTGTACGCCATCGAGAAGTTGGTCTCGTGGTAGCCGGTGGTCGGCTGCTCGCACCCGAGCACCAGGCTCGGCTGCTCGGTCTGCTCGCGGAAGTGCTCGGCCAACACCTGGTCCACGCTGATCCCGCCGCGGAGTTCCGCCCCCTTCTGCAAAGACGCGCCCGACAAGATGTTCCCCGTTTGGCCGGGGTGGATGCCGACGCCGGTGGCCGACTTGTTGAACAGGCCGTTCACCACGTTCAGCTTGGTCGTCAGTTTGCCGAGTGGTTCCAGGCTCTTGCCCAGTTCCATTTTCGCGCCGTCGCCCTTCGCCCACCAGTGGTCGGGGTTCACCCCGCACCCCATGAACAGGGCGGCGAACCGCCTCGGCGACTCGGCCGGCGTGTCGGCCTTTGCTGCCGGCTCGGCCCCCCACACCGGCACCGATTCGAGCCACGGCAGGGCCATCGTCACCCCGACGCCGTGCAGGAACAGGCGGCGAGAAACGCCCGGTCGGTGGCTGGCAGGCTGGCTCATGTCGGCCTCACTTGGGAGCGGCGGAGCCGCGGCGGTTCAGGAACTGGGGGCTGGTGACGATCGCTTCGACGGCCGTCGAGAACCTGTACTCGCCGGCGGTCAGCTTCGCCTTCATCTCGCGGAGCAGTTTCTCGTCCGACAACTGGAGCGTGCGGCCGAGGGCGTAGGCGAGCAGTTTGCGGTCGAGGTTGTCGAGGAAGTCGTGTTGGCGGCTGTCGCGGATGTACTTGGCCAGACCGACCAGGCCGTCGCCGTCGGTGCCGCCGGGGAACGACGCCTTGGTGTCCACCGGCCGCCCGCCGAGGTCTTTGGTTCGCCGCTCGCCGACCGGCCCGTACCCCTCGAACACCAGGCCGAGGGAGTCGAACCGCTGGTGGCAGCTCGCACAACTCTTGTTCTCGCGGTGCTTGGCCAGCGCCTCGCGGAGCGGGCGTTCGGCCTTCGACTCGTCGGCCGGCAGTTCGGGCACGTCCGGGGGCGGGGCCGGGATGTGTTCGCCGAGCACCCGCTTGGCCACCCAGTAGCCGCGCTTCACCGGGCTGGTCCGCAAGCCGGGGGCGTTCTTCGTCAGAAACACCGCCATCGGCAGCAGCCCGCCGCGGCCGTACTTGCCGGCCTCGTCCACCCGCACCCACTCACCCCCCGTGCCGGTGAACGGGATGCCGTAGTGCCGGGCCAGCGGCCGGTTGACGAACGTGTGGTCGGCGTACAGGAAGTCGAGCACCGACCCGTCACGGGCGGCCAGGTCGGCGAAGAACCGCACCGGCTCCTCGAACATGGCCTGCCGCAGGTCGGTGTCGAACGCCGGGAAGCGGGTGCGGTCCACGGCGTTGTGCTCCTCGAACCGGCGGAAGTCGAGCCAGTTGCCGCCGAACTCGACCGCCAGCCCGCGGGCTTTTGGGTCTTTGAGCATCCGTCGCACCTGGGCGGTCAGCACCTCCGGCTTGTGCAACTCGTTCTTCGCCGCCAGGTCGAGCAACTCCTGGTCCGGCATCGACGCCCACAGGAAGTAGCTCAGGCGTTCGGCCAGGGCGTGGCCGGCGAGCGGGACCGGTTTGTCCGACGGTCCCGCCGGTGCCCCCGTGCGGAAGAGGAAGTGCGGCGACATGAGCACGCTGGCCACGCAGTCGCGGACGGCGTCCTCGTGCCCGATCGCCTCCGTGTCGCGGAGGGTGCGGTAGAACTTGGTCAGGCCGTCCCTCTCGGCGGCGGACAGTTGCCGGCGGTACGCCCGCTCGGCGAACCGGTGCAGCGCCGGCAGGTGGTTCGGTTCGGCCTCCTGGCGGGCCTTCTCGATGGCGCGGAACGTGTCGTTCATGCCGCGGAAGTAGGCGGTGATCGCCCCTTTCGCCGTGTCCCCAGAGCCGGCCTTCACCGCCTTCGCCAGGTAAAGTTCTTCCAGCTTGCGGACCTTGGCGTCGGAGGTGGCGTCCTTGTCCTCGGCCCGGAAGGCGTCGAACGTCTCGTTCCGCATGAAGTCGGACTCGGCCCGCTCGTACCAGATGAACGAACGGTACTGCCGCTGTGGCCCTTCGGCGATCAGGTCGAACTCGTGCCACAGGCGGTCGAGTTCCTTCTTGCCGGTGGCGTCGAGCAGCAGGTCGCACAGCGGACCGTCGTCGCGAAAGTACCCCTGCTGGTTGTGGAAGCCGGCGCTCAACAGCCGCCCTCGGCCGGCCTCGTTCTGGAACACCCGCCCCCGCTCGGACACGAAGAACGCGCCCGGGAAGACGGCACAGAACCGCTCGCACGCGGCCTCGTAGGCCTTCCGGTCGTCGGCGGCATCGGGAACCGTCATCGCCTTCGCCGCGACGGAGTCGGCCGGCAGCCGCCGCTGCTTCAGCTTGAGTGCGGTGCCGGCGGCGTACCGGGTGTGGTTCGCGGCCGTCTGCCCGTTCTTCCAGATGACCAGCGGTTGCGACCCGTCCTGCACCCGCGGCGACTTCAGGTTGTCCACCACCGGCACCAGCTTCGGCCGCAGGTCGGTGATGAAGTCTTGCATCCGCCCGCACACGGCCCTGGCGGCGTCCGGATTCGTATCGGCGGGGATGCCCTCGAACAACCGCTGCAACGCCGCCACCGGCCCCAACGCCTCTGGCTTGTCGGTGAGGATCGCCCACACGGTGGCCAAGTACTTTCCGCTGATCTTGACATCAGCGGCACAGTCGGCCAGCGTCGCGTTCGGCTTGCCCGCCGCGGTGCGGTTCTTGTACCGCCATGCGGCCAGGAAGTAGTCGGCGGAGGCGGTCGGCTGCCGCATGTAGAACCCGACGATGCGGTTGACGCAGAACTTGTCGCGGTCGGTGTCGGCGATTACCGGGTGCGGGGCGAACACGAACCCGTCCGGCGTGAGGGCGAGGTGGTCGGCCACCCGGCGGGCGGCCTCCAGGTACTTCTTCACCAGGGCGGGCGAGGTGGACAGCGACTCGGCCGAGTTGTCGAACCCGGCCTCGTTCGCCGGGTCCACCGGGAAGTCCTTCGTCGGGCGGAGGTCCACCCCGGTCAGGTCGCGGACGGTGTTGTTGTACTCGGCGTTGCTCAGCCGCCGCGGGGGGACCGCACCGGGGTCGCCGGCGTGTTTCTCGCCCTCGGACGCCCGTACTGCTTCGACCCAATTGATGACTCTCTTGCGGAGGTCGGCCGTCGGCTGCTCCTTCGCCGTTTCGGGCGGCATGTCGCCGGCGCGGAGCCGCCCGAGGACCAGCTCCCACCGCTTCGGGTCTTTCGCCACCGCCTCCACCGAGGTGAACGGACTCAGGTCCAGGTCGCCCTTCGGCTTCTTGCCGCCGTGGCACGAGGTGCAGTGCGTGGCGAGGAACGGCTTCACCGTCGTGTCGAACGCCTTCTCCAGCGTGGCCGGAGTGTTGGCTTTGGAGGGCAGTGGGTCGGCGGCGCGTCCGGGTTGCAGGGCCAGTGCGAGGGCGGCTAACCCGGCGAACATTAACCGGCGGGTGGTCTTGGCGGTCATGCGGTACTGCGGGTGAAATGTCGTCGGGCGGGGTAGGCACGCGCGGGACGGTCACGCACTCGCGGCCCCGTTCCATTTCAACTCATCCCAACAGAATACCACCCGACCGCGCCCGATGGAACAGGGCAACCGGTGTGCCGTTCGGGGTTCCGGTCACACACCGGGTGTGGTTGTGGCTTCGGCCGAGCGGTGAGCCGGAGTCGGCCCATCTCCGGCGGCTATGCCCCCCGCAGTTCACACCACATTGTGGGGTGAAGCGATGCTGCTCGCGGGGGTGTCGGGCGGGAAGTCCGGGGGACATCACCGTCCCGCACCTGCCGAGGTTCTCCCGCCTCACGCAACCGACCTCCGGCCAAGAGGGGTGGGAGTTGGCTCGGCACCCTCGTTCGGGCGGTGCAGGCTGGTGAGAATCGGATCCAAAGGTCGGTCGGCGTGGGACACCAACCTGGGCTACGGCGACCCACCCGGTCCTTCTTTTCTTTCTTCTCTTCTCTTCTCTACGAGTTACGCACTTGACCCGTCGGGCAACAGGTAGATCGGGTTAGTGAGGTACTTGCGGACCGCCTCCCGGACGATGCCCCACTTCGCCGCGAAC
>JANNQE010001210.1:0-3584 GCA_031441625.1 Planctomycetia bacterium | reverse complement strand
CCCACCCTACTTCTTCCCCAGCCACACCGCTCGCCCCACGCTCGCCACGAGTACGCCGTCGCTTCGCGGCGTGACCGTCACAGACGGGCCGAGGGTGGGCACGTCGAGTCGTTGGAGTTGTTTGCCGGTGGTCGGGTCGAGGATGAGCATGGGGAAGACGAACCGCGTGGCGGCGTCGAACAGTCCGCCGGCGGTGCCGAGCAGTCGCAACGCGGTCGGGTGGGACGCCACGCTTCGGGCTGACAGTTCACCCCACGACTCTTCCCGCACCGCTTCGGTCGGGTACACGATCAGCGTCGTGCGGCCGGCTGTCACCTTCCACCGCACGCCATCCCCCAACTCGGGCAGTGTCGAACGCCACATCTCCTTCAGCGTCTCGCGGGTGATGGCGAACACCTTGCCGTCACCCGGCAGATAGACCCGCTCGTCGTCGGCGGCGGCGTTCGCCAACTCAACACCGCTCGGCAGCCGCGGCGGGCGGACGTTCCTCAGGTCGAGCCGGTGCAGGTCATTCCCGATGCTCCGCGACGCCACCGCGAACGCGCTTCTCCCGAACACCCGCGCGGACGGCGGCGTTCCGGACAGGCTCGCCTCGCCGCCGGGTTGGAACACGCTCGCAGTGCCCCGCGGGCGGACTTCCGTCAGCCCGCCGTCGGCGGACGGCACCGTCATCCCGCCGTCCATCACCACCGGCGGGGCGGTCCAATCGGGGAGGGTGGTGGCGAACTCGCCGCGCCGCTCGCCGCTCGCGGCATTCAGTTCCCAGCACTTCCCTTCCCGCTGCACGAACACGCGGTCGCCAAGTGCCCCGATGTGCGGGCCGAACTTCGGGCCGGTGATGGTGCCGTACGGGTGCGTCTCCGTCTCGTCGGCCGCGCTCCGCGTCCACGCCACCTTGCCGGTGCCCAGGTCGAGCGCGATCAGCCCGTGGTCGGCCACCTTCGCCACCAGACGGTTGCCGGTGAACGCGAACGCGCTCAATCGCGGGGTCGGGTCGGCTTCGGGGAGCCTGTATTCCCAGGTCATCTTGCCCGACTTCGCGTCGGCACAGGTCACGCCACCGTCGCCCAGCGCCAGCACCCGGCCGGTGGTGGTGAAGGCCACGCGGTCGAACACCGTCGGCGTGCCGAGCTTCGTTTCCCACAGTTGGTTGCCGGTGTCGGCGTCGTGGGCGAACAGCGCCTTGCCGTCGCACAGCACCAGCGGGGCGTCTCGCGTCGGGTTGATGGGGAGCAGCGGCTTTGCCAGTGGCAGCGTCGCCGTTTTCCGCACGTCGGCCGGGGCGGGCAGGCTCGGCGCGGTGGTCGGGTCGAACCCGCGGTCGGCGGTGTCCACGGTCGTCTTCGGGTCGAACGCCGGCGGGTCTTTCGCCCCCATCAGTGGGTAGCCGGAGCGCGGGGGGATGACCATGCTGTCGCCGTCGAACTGATACCACCACACTTCGGTCGCGGTGGCCACCACGATGAACCCGTCGGCCACGGCCACGTTGCCGGGCAGCCTGGTGTTCGTGTAGCGGGCCTGCCGGCCGGTGTTCGGGTCGAGCACTTTCGTGCCGGCGGGGGTCGGCCAGAAGATCAGGTTGTCGGCGACCACCCCGCGGCCGAGGCCGCTCAGCTGCGCGTCCTCGTGGTTCTGCCAGCCGGTCGGCCCCTTGTCCAGTCCGGTCGCCACGTCGTACCCGCGCACCCCGCCGCTCTGTACCGACTGCGGGCCGGTGCGCGTCACGCGGGTCGTCACGATCAACTTGCCGCGGCTGACGCCGAGCAACTGATCGATGTAGATCGGGGTCGGCGTGCTCCACAGCCGCCGGCCGGACACGGCGTCGAGGGCGTACACCGCGTCGCCGTCCGACGGGGCGATGAACACCCGCCCGTCGTGGTACACCGGCGGGCACAGGTCGCGCACGGCCGACACCGGCGGGCGGGCGGCCGGCGGGTTGCGGAAGGCCCACGCCGGCTTGCCGGTGGCCGCGCTCACCGCCACCGTCACCCCGGCGTGCGAGCACCACACCACGTTGCCGCCGGCCAGCGTCAGCACCTCGTGCCGGTGCCGCGGGGCGTTCGCCGGCCGCGGGTCGGTGTCGAACACGTTGGCCACCCACAGCGGTTCCCCGCCCGTCACCGGGTAGCAGGCGACGGCGTGCTGGAGGCGGTTGTTCTCCACCCGCACGAACCCGGCGTACACCCGCCCGTCGGCCACCAGCGGGGCACCCTCCCACCCGGAATGAGTGTCCTTCGCCACCGGCGGGGTGGCGTGCCACTTGGCGACGAGCGCACCGTCCTTCGGTTCCAGGCAGGCGATGACGGTGCGGGTCGGCCGGCCGGTCTCGTTGCCGGTCGGCAGGGCCGTCTTGCCGAAGCGGGCGAACAGCTTCCCGCCGGACACGGTTAACGTGAAATCGGCCTCCATCTGACACGGCACGGCGAGGTCGGCCGGTTCGAAATCCAGTTCGAGCGCGGAGGCGTGGAAGGCGACACGAGCGGCACCCGTGGTCAGGTCGTATTGCATCACCCGCCCGGCGTCGGCGATGTACGCGGACCCGTTCAGGATGACCGGGTGGAAGGCGAGCGACTTGGCGGCGGGCACGGCAATCGCCGGGGTGCGGTCCTTGTCGGTCGGCTCGCGGGGGATGGCGGCGCGGCGGGGGCGCTCGCCGGCCAGGAAGCGGGGCAATGGGGTGTCGGGTCGGCCGTCGCGGGTCGGCCCGCCGGCGAACCCGGTCCACCCACTCGGCGTCGGTGCGAGTGCCGGCGGGGCGGCGATCATCTTCACCAGCGTGTCGGCGAACACGCCGTTCGTGCCGCCCAGTTGTCCGGTTGCCTTCGGGTGAGCCTTGCGGAACTGGTCGAGTTCGGCCGTCGCCCCGTCGCGGTCGCCGCTCACCGCCCGCAGCAGGATCAGCTTGGCCTTCACCACGGCCGGGGCGGTCTTCGGCTTCGGGTACGTCAGCGAGCCGTCGCCGTCGTCCGGCAGCAGTGCCCGCCACGCCCGCTCGGCCGCCACGAAGTCGCCCCGCTCGCACAGCAGTTCGCCGAGCAGCAGCAGCCCCTCCTCCGTCGAGCGGCTGACGAAGTAGCGGTCCACCAGATCGCGGAGCGGTTGCGGGTCGCGCTTCCTCTTGGCGAGTTCGAGCAGCTTGCGGGCCGGCTCGTCGATGCGGTCGCGGAACGTCTCCAGCGGCTTGTCCGGCAGGCTGGCCAAATACTGCTGCACCAGCCGGCGGGCGGGCTGATACTGGTTGTCCTTCACCAGCACCAGGTCGTCGCCGGACTGGTCGAGGATGTCTTGCAGTTCGTCGGCCACGGCTTCGCCGCGGGCCAGCTTCTGCTGCGCCTCGGTCAGCCGCTTGCGGGTGCGGGCGCTTTCGGACTCGCCCCGCAGTCGCGTGCCCGACGGCTGCCCGACGGCCGCGACGCTGCAAACGAACAGGGCGAACAGGCTGAGAGTGCGTGCATTCATGACGCGATTCATTTTCGGCGAACCGGCGGAATGCACAAGGAGAAACTCGCATGGGGCGGTGGGTCGGAGAGTGTCGCCGCCACGCTCCGCGGGGGCGGACTGGGGCCTTCGCGGAACACACCGTC
>JANNQE010001209.1:0-2001 GCA_031441625.1 Planctomycetia bacterium | reverse complement strand
GCGGCCTCACGGCGGCCGCTCGCCCAACAGGTCGCCAATCCTCCAACTCGGCCTTCCGCTCGTCCGCCCGCGTCCGGTACACTCCCGCCCTTCAATTCACGCCGAGAGGGCGCGGCCGTGGGCGGGCGCTGGTTCATTGTGCTGCTGGCCGTGCTGGGGGTGGTGTACGCCGCCCTCGCCGGGTGGGTGCCACTGCACGACGACGAACTCTATTACTGGTGCTGGTCGAAGGAACTGCAACTCAGCTACTTCGACCACCCGCCGCTGACGGCGGTGATGATCCGCGCGAGCACCGAGCTGTTCGGCGACACGCCGTTCGCCGTCCGGTTGCCGGCGTGCATCGCCACCGTCACCGTACTCGGCGTGGTCGGCTGGCTCACCCGCCCGCGGGGCATCTTGTTCGCCACCGTGTTCACCCCGGTGTACACGTTCGGCGCGGTGATGATGACCCCCGACACGCCGCTGCTCCTATTCTGGTCGCTCTACCTGGCGTGGCTGGTCGCCGTGCACCAGCGGCTGACGCCGGGTGAAGGGGTCGAGCCGAAGCGGGTCGGCTGGCTCTGGTGGGTGGGCGGCGGGCTGATCCTCGGGTGCGGCATCCTGGGCAAGTACACGACCGGCCTCGCGGTGCCGGCCGGCCTGCTCAGCTTCGCGCTCATCGGCGTGAGCGGCGTCCGCCGGTGGGCGGCGGGGTACGCCGTTCACCTGGGCGTGGCGTTCGCCGTGGCGTCGCCGATCCTCGTTTACAACATTCAGCACGGGTTTGAGCCGCTGCTCTACCAGTGGGGGCACGCGAACCAGAACAAGGAGGTCGGGCTGAAACCGCTCGGCGAGTTCGTCGGCACGCAGGTGCTGCTGACGGGCGCGCTGCCGCTGCTGTTGTGGCCGTGGCTGTTCTGGCGGTTCCGCACGTTGGCCGCCGACCCGCGGTTGCGGGTGTGCGCCTGCCTGTACGGGCTGCCGACGGCGTTCTTCACGTTCAAAGCCGCCACCGGTCAGTTGGAAGGGAACTGGGCGCTCGCCGGGTATCTGGGGTTTTGGCCCATCGCCGCCAGTTGGTTCGCCGGGCTGGGTGCCCTGCCGTTCAAGTGGCGGATGCTGTGCCGGTGGGGCGGGCGGCTGACGTTCCTGGCGCCGGGCGTGAGCGTAGCGTTCCTGGGCGCGCACATGGTTCACCCGCTGCCCATCGTGCCGGCGAAGGAAGACCGCGTGACGAGGCTGACCGAGCGCCAGCACGTGGCGGAGGCACTGTACGACGACCTGAAGGCGAACGGCGAACCGATCCCGCTGTACACGCCGGAGTACCAGATGGTGGCGAGATTGCGGTACGCCGGCATCCGGGCCGAACAGGAGCCGGACGTCACCCTCCGCCCGAGCCACTTCACCCAGGCCGGCGGGCGGATGAGCGACCACCCGGCCGTGTACTACTTCAGCAACTTCCCCCCGCCGCCCGGCCACGCCGACGGGTTCGCCAAGCCGGTCCTGGTGCGGGAGTTCCCGCTCGTCGTGCGGGGCGAAGGGTACGACACTTATAAGCTATGGGTGTACCGCCGGGCGGTTCGGTCGCTCCCCGAAGTGCGGGTGAACGCCGTCCGCCCGCGGCCGTGACCATACACTCCAGTCCAGGCCTACTCACAAAGACTGAGCTACAATACGCTGTTCTGCAAGATACAAGGCCCATTCGCACCTCGTAAACTTCTGATTGCACCTCGTTGCTACCGGGAAACCTTTAAAAACAACGAACAGGAACAGGAACTCGAAAAGAGGCATGGCAAGTCGTATAGATAGGATTCTTCGGGAGCAGCGCGCTCTTCTACTCAGTTTCGACCAGGGTCTGGAAGAAGGCCCTAAAGTATTCAACATGCACTCGATCGATCCGAACTATGTTCTCAATATCGCGTTAGAAGGTCAATACACAGGTATCGTACTGCAACCAGGCATCGCGCAGAAGTACATCACGGAGAAGCACCGCAGTGTCCCGCTCATCATCAAGCTCAATGG
>JANNQE010001208.1:0-2504 GCA_031441625.1 Planctomycetia bacterium | reverse complement strand
CGGGTCGATCTCGAGCGCCTTGCGGTAGTCAGCGGAAGCCGCCTTCTCGTTGCCCAACCGCTCCAACACCATCCCCCGCAGGTAGTAGGGTTTGGCGTGCCCCGGCTCGACCTCGACCCACTTGTTCAAGCAGGCGTAGGCCGGCTTGTACCGCAGCCGCACGATGTAGGCGCTGGCGATGGTGTTCAGGATTTCGCGGCTGTCCGGGTGTTGTCGGTAGACGAGGTCGAACAAGGCTGGGGCGAGTTCGTCCACCTGTCCGGCCTGAACGCGGAGCAGGAGAAACTCGCGCTGGATGTCGTCGGACGCCCCGCCGTTCAGTTCCATACAACGGTTCAGGTGGGATTCGGCCGACTTGATGTCACCCGACCAGCGGGCAACTCGGGCGGACAGCCGTTCCACCTCGTGGCTGTACGGCCACACTTTTCGGCACAAGTCGAGCTTCTGTTCCGCGTCCCCCACCCGCTCCTCTCGCACCGCCGCTTCGGCCTCATGCCACTGAGCAACGGCGTACCTCCAGCCGGCGAACAGGCCACCGGCGAGCAAGAGGACCAGAAGGGTGCCGCACGTGAGCGGGCGACGGCGGACGAGGCGGAGCGGACTGCCGACGACTCGGAGAAGTGTCGAGACCGGAACTGACATCGGACAGCACCCCGGGCGAAAGGCCGTGCGGACGATCAATCCCGCCCGGGGTGAGGTTGGCTTCCCAAAACGGCGGGACACTAATCCAGTTCGACATCAATGACCTGCCGACCTTGCTTCACGGTCTTCGTCACGGGCGAGGTCTTCGCCTTGCCGTAGCTCTCGGGGATTTTCACGTACTTGGTTTTGTCACCCGAGGCCGTCCCTTCGACCGCCGGCCCAGCGTTCCCGCCGCCACGATCAGACGGTGGCTTCTGCGACTCTTGCCCGGCGCCCATCTTGTTGTACCTTGCGGCATCTTTGCCAGACCCGCCGGCGAGTTTCTTGTCCGGGTTGACTGATTCCGTTTCGACGGTGACGACGAGTTCACCGACCGGGATGTCAGAAATCGAATAAGTCCCGTCGCCGTCGATCACGGACGAATACGCCGTCCCTTCCTTGGTCACGTACTGTACCGACCCGCCGGTGACCGGATTTCCCTTGTACTTGATGGAACCAGACACACTCGCCGGGGCGTTGGGGTTTGCTCCACCGCACCCGAACCCGAGAGTCGTCAGCACGACGCCGAGGATGAGAGAGGAGAGGATACGGGCATCCATCGGAGGCTCCGAAAATGTTGTCAGTGATGAGGGGAGGGTAAGGCGGACTGAAATGAGGCCACAGTGCGGGCTCGCATGTGGCCTCTGGATGACGTATTCGGAACCGGAGTCGCGCACCGAGCCTGGTCGGCCGCGAAACGGGTTACCAGTCGTTGCCGATGACGAGGCCGTCGTCGGGGACGAGCGCCCGAACCCACGTGGTCGCCGTGGCGTTCAGGGTGACGTTCCGGACGCTGCCGTCCATCAGGAGAACCTGGATGCCCCCGGCCGTCAAAGACTGGAGACGCTTCGGGTCGCAGTTTATGATCGCAGGCTTGGACTGGGGGAGTTGGAAGTAGGGGGTGACGCCAGTGTTCCGGTCGAGGGGGTAGTTCGCCGGCATGGAGCCCAAGTCAGGGAAGCCGCCGTACCCTTGGCCACCACCGGTGATGTTGCCCGGAACCCAGTAGACGGGAGTAATCCAGGATTGGTTCGGCTGGTAGTTTTGACTGACCGGTCCGGGGAGTGGGGCACCGTCCTCCATCCACGTCCTCTCGGAGTACGTGTGCGACCGGTCCCAGTCGTTGCCAGCCCGCGGCCCGCAATTGGCGTAGCGTTCCATGTAAGCGATCGTCTGGCTGGTACCGTCACCGAAGGATGAGGGGATCCGTGCCTTGCCACCCACCTGCCAGTCCTCGCCCCAGCCGCCACCGAAGGCGTGCCAGTTGGACGAGTAACTCGTGGCCCCGCCGTTGCCCCAGGTGGTGTTTTCGCCACCGACAGACGGGTCAGTGGGTGAGATGAACGTCTTGACCACACCACGGTCCGGACCGTTTTTCGTCCGCCACGACTTGCTCTGCGCGTTCCCGTTGTCGTTCACCCGAGGGTTGCGATAGAGGTTTTCCTGTTCGAGGTAGGGCAGCAGAAAATACTGCTGCGGGCCGAACCGGGACGGGATGGGCCGAGCGTTCCAGTCGACCCCGTTTTCGCCGGACGTCGGGAAGCAGCCCATGGTGGTGGGCAGTTTGCCGTTCGCGTCGTGGCAGGCGTGCAGGGCGATGCCAATCTGCTTCAGGTTGTTCGAGGACTGCATGCGGGCGGCCGCTTCGCGGACTTTCTGCACGGCGGGCAGGAGCAGGCCGATGAGGATGGCGATGATGGCGATCACCACCAGCAGCTCGATCAGCGTGAACGCCGACCGACGGGGACGGGACATGGACACACCTCGGTGGGGGGAAAACCGGAGAGGACGTTGGATGAATGCCGACGGCCGATGCGAACCGC
>JANNQE010001207.1:0-2915 GCA_031441625.1 Planctomycetia bacterium | reverse complement strand
GCCTGGGCGACATCCGTCGGCCGCTCCGCGGCGAGTTGCCGACATCTCGGACACGTCGCGTAGCCCCTTCGCCCGCCCGCACTTCCGGACGAAAGTTTTTGCCCGAACGGAATTCGCTTCCGGCGGTTACGCTCTATACTCGCATGTTCCGGGGCACGCCCGCCCGCTCGATCAGGAACCCGCATGACCACCCTCACCCGCGAGCAGTTGCGCACGGAGCGCCACTGGCAATACCTCGTCGCGGCCGTCGTCGGCGGGGTGCTGTTGGCGTACTCCGGGCTGGGCGGTCTGGGCGGCATCATCGGCATCGTCGAGCAGTGGCTGAAGCCGCCATACGACTACGTCCACGGCTTCGCGGTGGTGCCGTTCGCCGTCTACCTGCTGTGGAAATTCCGCGACAAGCTGCCCGAGAAAGTGGCGTGGCCGAACTGGGGCGGGCTGCTTCTGCTGCTCGGCCCGTTGCCCCTGTACCTGGCCGACGCCGACCTGAACATGGGCAAGGAGTGGGTGCAGGGGGGGTGCCTCGTGACCAGCCTGGCCGGGGTGATCGTCACGTTCGTCTCCCCGCCACCGACCCGCCCCCGCGGGCCGATCGACTTGGCGGCCGGCGTGTCGTGCCTCACCCCCGTGCTGTACCTCGTCTACTTCAAACTGGGCGGCACGTCGAAGCCGGTGTTCGGGTTCGCCGTCGGCTGGTTCGCCCTCGGGGTGGCGGTGACCCTGTTCCGCCGCTGGTCGGCCGTGCGGTGGGCGATGCCGGCGCTGGCCATGCTGCTGCTGTCGCTGCCGTTGCCGAACTTCGTCGAGAACGAGGTGAGCTGGCAACTACGGAAGGTGGCGACGGCGGCGGCGATGGGGGTGTTCCGCACCCTCGGCATCCCCTCCCGCGCGGAGACGCCCACCGTCCTCGACGTGGGGACGGAGCGGCTGGCGGTGCAGGAGGCGTGTAGCGGGCTGAGCATGTTGTTGGGGTTCGTCGCCCTCACCGCCGCCGTCGCGTTCCTGTGCCCGCCCACCCGCCGGCTGACCGACCGTTGGGCGGTGGTCGCCTCCAGTGTCCCCATCGCCGTCTTCTGCAACATCCTCCGCATCGTGGCCTGCGGGCTGATGCTGCTGGCCGGCTGGCGGGAGGCATACAAGCTGATCGCCCACGACCTCGCCGGACTGGTCATGATCCTGCTGTCGCTCGGGCTGGTGTGGCTGGAGTTCAAGCTGATCGACTGGCTGCTGGTGCCGGTCATCCGCATGTCGCGGGAGGAGGTTGTGAGGGCCGGCATCGCCGAGGCGCGGGCGGAGATCGAACGCCAGGAGACGACCAAGCGGGTCTCCACCTCGCCGCACCCGGCCGCCCCGTTCTTGCCGCTCACTCCGGCCGGCACCTCGCACGGGGCGACCGCCACCGGCGGCACCATCAACCCGCGGCCGACAGGTGACAAGCCCCCGCCTGGGGCCAAGCCGTGAACTCGCCGGTGCCACCGCCCCGCCGCAAACAGGTGGTCCTCCACCTGCGGCCATCGGCCGCCCTACGGGTGCTCCGGCCGTGGTGGTTCGTGGCGGCCACCGCCGCCGTCATGCTGTTCATCGCCTACGGCAGTTTCGTCCCGTTCGACTACCAGCCGCGGGAGTGGGACCAAGCGACGGCCAAGTTTCGCGTGGCGTTGGGGCACTGGAACGACCCGCCGTCCAAGTCCGACTTCGCGGCGAACGTGGCCCTCGGCGTGCCGTTCGGCTTCTGCCTGCTCGGGGCGCTGCGGGTGGACCGCCCGCGGTGGTGGCTGACGGCGATTGTCGGCGTGGGCGTGGTGGCGGTGTGCGGCGTGTATGCGGCCGGCGTCGAGTTCACCCAACTGTTCTTCCGCGAGCGGGTGTGCTCCGGGGCCGACATCACCGCGCAAGCCATCGGCGGACTGGCCGGCGTGATCGCGTGGCTGATCGGCGGCCAGTGTGCGACGGACCGCCTGCGGCGGGCGCTGGACGCCGACGGCGTGCGGAACACCACCGCCTCCCTGCTGATCGCTTATGCCGGGTTGCTGTTGGTGATCCTGACGCTGCCGCTGGACCTGACCGCCAGCCCGACGGAACTGTTCAAGCGGCTCCGGGACGACACCACGTGGACGCCACTGGGCGAGCTGTTCGACCGCCCCGACGAGTCGGGCGAGCGCGACCTGAAGACGGTGGCCAACTGGTGCGAACTGTTCGCCCTGTACCTGCCGCTCGGGGTGCTGGCCGGCGGGCTGGCGGGCAAGTTCCGCACGGCTGACGGGTTCTTCCGCGTGGTCGGGCTGGGGCTACTGGGCGGGCTGGTCGGCGAGGCGTGTCAGGTGCTGGTGAAGAGCCGGCACCCGAGCGCGACGGACGTGCTGCTGGCGGCGGTCGGCATCACGACCGGGTGGGCGACCGCCCGCATCCTGGCCAGCCGAGGCGTGCGGAAGCGGCGGGCCGAGGTGGCGCTGCTGCTTGGGCAGGTGTGGGCGGCGGTGCTGGCGGCGGTGGCGTGGCAGCCGTACCAGTTCTTCCCGGCCGTCACCGGCGAGCGGCTGCGGGCGATGAACTGGCTGCCGTTCCGCGACGCGGTGCGGGGCCAGTACATGTGGGCGGCGGAAGACCTGTTGGCGAAGTTCGCGCTGGCGATCCCGCTCGGGACGGTGGTCGCATGGGGCCTGGGCGGGAGCAGCCCGGCGAAGCGGTGGGTGGTGTGGCTGACGGCGGTGGGCGTGACGGCGGTGGTGGCGACGCTGGTGGAACTCGGGCAGGCGATGCTGCCCGGCCGCACTGTCTGCCCGACGGACGTGCTGCTGGCCGTCGCCGGCGGGTGGGTCGGGGCGGCCGTGGCGCGCGGGGTGAGCGGGAGGTGATGGGGTGGCGGGTTGTGTTTCCAGGAGCGGCCGGGTTTACCCCGGCCGTCCCGTCGCTCA
>JANNQE010001206.1:0-4995 GCA_031441625.1 Planctomycetia bacterium | reverse complement strand
GTTCGCGGCGACGACATCGCCGCGAACGCCGAGAGTTGTTTCACCTCTTCCCCACCAACACCACCTTCGCCCACGAGGTCACCCATGCCCCGCTCGTTCCCCCACGGGCTTCGTATTGCCGTGGTCGCCGCCTTCGCGCTTGCCGTCTGCGCCCTCTCCAGTGGGTGCGGAGGCAACAACGTCGTCTCGGTGTCCGGTACCCTCACCTACAAGGGCAAGCCGGTCACCAACGCGTACGTCAATTTCGTTCCGGACAACGGACGCCCGAGCATCGGGGAGACGGATGCCAACGGCCGGTTCACCCTCACCTACGACCCTCAGACCAAAGGCGCCCAACTCGGGAAGCACCGGGTGTTCGTGATGCACAACGTCGCCGCTGATGCCGACCAACCGGGGACGGTGCCCGGCATGGCCCCAAAGATGTCGCCCGAGATGGGCGAACTCTTCAACAAATACAGCGGTGAGAAATCCACGGTCACTGTCACGATCGACAAATCGACCAGCGACTTGAAACTGGACTGGGATTGAAGCCTGACTCCGGCGTCGCGGGTGTCACCCCCGCGACGTCGTCCGGCACCTGGCCTCACTTCGCCGTCGGATCCCCTTCCGTGAGTGTCCAGTAGCGATCGACGGCGAGGCCGTCCCAGTTTTGCACCTTCCCCGACGGCCACCGGACCGTCACCCGCTCGACGCGGTCACGCGACCCGAGGCCGAACAGCAGGCGGCGGTCGCCCGACGACAAGTAGCTGCCGCCCCCTTTCACCGCCCGCACGAGCGTGTCGCCGCCGGCCAGTTGCACCTCCACCCGCGCCCCGACCGCGTCACGGTACGGCTGCCCGACGGCCCGCAGGCCGAACCAGTGGTGACCCGCCTCGTGCCGGTTGCGGAGGACGACGGCCGGCTCGTTCATCGGGTTGAGCACGAGGTCGGGCCGCCCGCGGTTGTCCAGGTCGCCCACCGCCAGGCCCCGCCCCATCCGCGGGGCCTGAAAGTACGGCCCCGCCTCGGCGGACACGTTTTCGAACCGCACCTCGGCCGGCTTCTGCCCGGCCTGCCGTGTGTTCCGCAGGAGGACGGGCCGCTGTTTGACTTCCGCGGGCGGTGGGGGGTGGTGGACGACGTGCCCGTTACTGATCACCAGGTCCTCGTGACCGTCGAGGTCGAAGTCGAGGAAGCTGGCCCCGAAAGCAACGTATTGCAACCCGACCGCGTTGATTCCCGCCACCTGGCTGGCGTGGACGAACTGCCCCTTCCCCCGGTTGCGGTACAGGGCGTGGACCTCGTTCTGGTAGTTGGCGACGAACAGCGACAGCAGGCCCGAGCCGTTGTAGTCGGCCGCGTCCACCCCCATGCTGCCGGTCGGCCGGCCGCCGGCATCGCTCCTTGCCCCGCTCTCCGCACCCACCTGCTCGAACAGCCCGCGGCCGCGGTTCAGGTACACGAAGTTGCCCGACGTGTCGTTGGCCACGTAGATGTCGCACCGCCCGTCATCGTCCAGGTCGGTGATCAGCACTCCCAGCCCTTTCCCGTAATCCTTGTCCCGCACCGCCCGCCGCAGGCGGTCGATGCCCGCGGGGGTCAGGTGGGTCAACTCGGCATAGGCGGCGTCGGGGCGGGGCACCTGGAGCCCGCTGGCGGCGCTCGCGTCGGTGAAGGTGCCGTTCCCGGTGTTCCGGTACAGGGTGTGGGGCAGCCCGTCGAACACCTTGGGGGAGCACACGTCCGGGCGGGTCTGGTCGCGGTAGTCCTTGCACGGCGGGTTGTTCTCCCACGACCAGTTCACGTAGTGGCAGACGTACAGGTCAGGCCGGCCGTCGCCGTCGAGGTCGCCCCAGCCGGCGCTGGTGCTCCACAGGGTGTCGGTCAGGCCGGCCGCCTTGGTCACCTCGACGAACCGCCGGCCCGGCCCGTCGGGCACGTTGTGGAACAGCGCCAGCCGGCCGTACCCGGTCACCAGCAGGTCCGACCAGCCGTCGTTGTCGTAGTCCGCCACCGCCGCCCCGTGCGTGTAGAACCACCCGTCCCCGTCGGCGAGCCGGTCCAACCCCACGGCGGCGGTCACGTCGCGGAAGGTGTGGCGGCCCAGGTTCTTGAACAGCCGGCACGGGTGGCCGGTGACGGCCCGCTTGTCGGGGCCGGTGAAGTCGCCCCCGCCGGTGAGGAACACGTCGAGCAACCCGTCCCCGTCGTAGTCGATCAGAGCCACCCCTCCGCCGAGCGACTCCAGAATCGTGGACAGCCCGGCCTCTTCGCCGTTGCGGTAGGTGAAGGCGATGCCCGACTCGGAGGTCACGTCCTCGAAGTGGCCGGGCGGGAGGGCGGTGGGGAGAGCCGGTTCAGGCGTGGGGTCGGTGCGACGGGGGGAACAACTCGCCAGCAGGACCACGCCGGCGGCGACCGGCACGAGTGCGAGGAGAAGCCACTTCCACGTTCCGGGCATCGGGGCGCTCCTTATCCGGCGGCGGTCACTGGGGGGGCAACTGGGCGAGCGTGCGGCGGTGCCGCTCGGCCAGGTCGAAGGCCCGCACCGACTGGTAGAACTCGAACAGCGCCTGGTGCGTCTTGCGGTGGGCGGGGGCTTTGGCCAGGGCGGTGTTCAGCCAGTGGACGGCGTCCCGTTGGCGGCCCAGACGCAACAACAGGCAGCCGAGTTCGTACCGGGGCTCCGGGTCGTTCGGCGTCTTCTCACGGATCAGGTCGCCGAGTTCGGCGGCCCGCTTGCGGTCCGCCTGGATGCCGTCCGCCTTCGCCTGGAACTTGTTCGCGTCGTCGGTCTTGCCGAGCAACCGCAGGCAGTTCACCAGCCGGGTCGGGGGGATGTCGGGCGGGGCGAGCGCGTCGGCCCGCCGCAGGTCGGCCTCGCCGTCCGCCGGCCGGTCGAGTTGAACGGCCAGCCACCCCCGCTCGGTGAGCACCATCCAGTCGTTCGGGTTGGCTTCGAGCAGCCGGTCGAACGCGGCCAGGGCTTTCTGGTGCGAGCCGGTCCCGGCGTCGCAGCGGGCCAGGCCGAACAGCACCGACGGGTTGGACGGCTGGCGGGCGCGGAGCTTCTCGAAGTGCTCCCGCGCCGCCGCGAACTGCCCGATCACCACCTGGATTTCGGCCAGCGCCAGCCGCACGCTGTCCACGTCCGGCCGCAGGTGCAGTGCCCTCTCGTAGAATCGCACCGCGTCCTCGTGCCAGCCCATGCTCTTCGCCGTCCGCCCCCGCCGCACCAGCGCGTCGAAGTGGTCGGGCTGGCGGCGGAGCAACTCGTCCAGGAGCCGCAGGGCTTCGGCGTCGCGGTAGTTGATCTCCAGCGAGGCGGCCAGGATGTCGAGGATTTCGGGGGTGTCCGGGTCGTCCTGGTCGATGCACCCCCGGAGGAACGCCTCCGTGCCGGCCAGGTCGCCCTCGTGGACGCGGACGAGTGCGCGCTCCACCTTGACCGCCTGCGTCTCGCCCTTCTGAATCCGCACGGCGGTGTCGAGGTGCGTTCTCGCCTCGCCCAGGTTTTCCAGCCGCCGCTCGGCTCGGGCCGCCAGCAGGTGCGCCGTCGGGTCGTCCGGGGAGAGTTGACGCACCTGCTTCAGGCTCTCGCGGGCGGCCTTCCAGTCGTGCCGGTCGAACGCCGCCTGAGCGGAGCGGTAGTGGGACTGGACCTGGAGGTGGCGTTCCAGGGCGAACCCGCCCCAACACAGCACGACGGCCAGCAAGGTGGCACCCACCAGCGCGAGCCACGGGTGCCGTCGAACGGGGGCAGTCAGTTTTCCCACGAGCGCGCGCATCACCGACACCTCGTCCGGATCGTCTGGGCTTCAAGTTACCAGGTCGGACTCGCCTCTCCGAAGGTTTTTTCCCTCCCGCCCGCGGTCGCCGTTCAGTCTCGGGCGGTCACTTCGGGAGGGGGAGCGGTTTGTACTCCCGCACCCGGACCTCGGTCGCGAACTCGGTGATCTCGACGGCCTGGTCGGCGGGCAGGTCGCGGAACGTCTGAGTGGTCCCACTGGTCGGCCAGGTGATTTCCAGCACGGCCACCCGGTCGGCCTTGTCCAGCCCCAACAGTTGCTCCAGCGGGTTGCCGCCGAAGCTGCTCCCGGAGCAGACGGTGCGGTACACCGTCTGCGGGTTCGCGCCGGCGGTGACGGCCTTGATCTTCGCGCCGATGGCGGCCCGGTTCGTCTTCTTGCCCACCAGTTTCACGCCCAGCCAGTGGTTCCCCTGGCCGGGGTTGCGGAACAGAACGTTGTGATACTTGTCGCCGGGGATCGCCCCGCCCATCTGTACCGCCAGATCCGCCGTGCCGTTGCGGTCGTAGTCGCCGATGCACACCCCGTGGCCCTTCTGCAGGTGGCCGGTGCCCGACGACGCGGTGACGTCCACGAACCGCTTGCCGCCCAGGTTACGGAACAGGCGGTTCGGCACCAGGGTGGCGATGTCGTGGTCGCCGGTGCCGAGGTAGAAATCGAGCCAGCCGTCGTTGTCCAGGTCGCCGAAGTTGGTCCCCATCGCCGAGAAGCACTCGCCCACTCCCGCCTCGGCGGTCACGTCGGCGAACCCCTTCCCGCCGAGGTTGCGGTATAGCCGGCTCGTCTCCCGCCCGTGCGGCCGCCCGAGCAGCCCCTTGATGAGGTCGTCGGGGGTGCGGTCGTAGCTGGTGGCGAACACGTCCGGCCAGCCGTCGTTGTCGTAGTCCCACGTCCAGCACGACAGCCCCCGCTTCGGGCCGCTGATCCCGACCCGTTCGGTCACGTCGGTGAACGTGCCGGTGCGGTCGTTGTGGAACAGTCGCGGCGGGCCGGTGTAGTTGTTCAGGAACAGGTCGGGGAAGCCGTCGCCGTCGTAGTCGAACCACGAGCACCCCTTCCACATGCCGGGCAGGTCGCCCAGGCCGGCCTTCGCCGCCACATCAGTGAACGTGCCGTCCGCGTTGTTCCGGTACAGTCGGCTCGGCTGGGCCTCGCCGCACACGAACAGGTCGAGGTGTCCGTCGTTGTCGTAGTCGGCCCACTGGGC
>JANNQE010001205.1:0-2541 GCA_031441625.1 Planctomycetia bacterium | reverse complement strand
GAATCATTCCACCCGGCGGCTCACGCCCCTCGGCTCGCCGTAATCACCGTCCAGTTACTTCTTGTCGTCCTTCTTCTCCGGCTTCTTCTCCTCCTTCTCGTCCTTCTTCTTCAGGTCGCCGGCCTTGATGGTCACCATCCTCTTCGGGTCCACGTGCTTGTCGAACGCCTTCTTGATGTCGCCCGGCTCGAGCGCCTCCACCCGCTTCTCCAGCTCGGCGTAGTACGTCATGGTGCGGCCGACGAACAGGCCGGTGGCCAGTTGGGCGGCCAGGGTGCCGTCGCTCGCCCGCTCCTGCTGCTTGGTCTTCAGCCACGCCTTCTTGCCTTCCTCCAACTCGCTCGCGCTGACGCCCTCTTTCAAGAACTTGCCCACCTCGTCCGTCATCATGGCGTCCACTTTGTCCAGGTTCTTCGGGTTGGTGATGGCGATGGTCATGAACCCGCCGGACTTGTCCACCGGACTGGCCATGGCCTGCGACATGGCCATGTAGCTGAGGCCGCCGCTCCCCCGCACGCGGTTGGAGATGCGGCTGGCGAGCGGGGCCTCGCCGAGCAGGTAGTTGCCGACGGCGATGGGCGCGAACTCCGGGTCGGAGTCTTTCAGCTCCATCGTCTGCACGGTGATGTAGAAGGCGTTCGCCTTGTCCGGCGTGTCGATGGACAGCACCTCGGCCTTGCTCGGCAGGTACGGGCGGTCGATCCGCTTGTACGCCACGCCCGCCTTCCACCCCTTCAGGAAGGCGTCCACCTGCTTGAGCGTCGCGTCCGGGTCGAAGTCGCCGACCACCACCAGCTCACCGGCGGTCGCCCCCATCTGCCCCTCGTACAGCTTCTTCACGTCGGCCACGGTGGTCGCCTTCACGCGCTCGGCGGCTTCGTCCAGCGTGGGGATGTACCGCACGTCCTCCTTCGGGTACGGGCTGAGCTTCCGCTGGAGCGCGGTGATGGCGAGCATCTGCGGCTCCGTCTTCCCCTTCTCGATCTCGTCCAGTTGCTCCTTCTTCATCACCTCGAACTCCTTCTCGGGGAAGCTCGGCTCATGGAGCACCTCGCCGAGCAGCTTGAGCACGGCCGGCAGGGTCTCACGCTTGGCCGACACGCTCACGCTCACCAGCCCCAGCCCGCGGTCGCCGTCGGTGGAGATGCCGACGCTCGCCTTCAGCTTGTCGAGTTCGTCCTTGATCTGCTGGCGGGTCTTGCTCTTGGTGCCCTTCGTGAGCATCCCGCCGAGGAAGTCGAAGGCGGTGTTCTGCCCCTTCAGGCTCTGCTCGTTGCCCACCCGCAGGGCCAGGGTGAGTACGACCGTCTCGCCCTTCGTCTTCTTCGGCAGCAGAGCGTACTTGATGCCGTCGCCCACGCTCCCCCGCTGCACCCGCTTCTCCACGTTCTCTGGCGTCGGGTCGAACGCCTCCCCGCCGGCCGCCGCCGCCCGCCCGACGTACCCGTCGACCATGCCCTTCACGTCGGCCGCCACCGGCACGTCGGCCCGCTCCGGCTTCTCCGTCGGGATGTAGATGCCGACCGTGCGGTTGCTGCGGACGAGGTACTTCTGGGCCGCCTTGTTCACGTCAGCCGTCGTCACCTTCTCCAGCCGGTCGCGGTACAGGAAGAACAGCCGCCAGTCGCCGGCGGCGGCGAACTCGCTCATCAGGATGGCCAACTGCTGGCTGTTGTTGCTGATCTGCTCGAACTGCTTCAGCCCGGCCTTCCGCCCCCGCTCCACCTCCTCGTCCGTGATCGGCTCCTTGGCCAGGTTTTCCAGGGTGGCGACGAGCACGTCGCGAGCCTTCTCGGTGTTCGCCGGGTCCGTCTGGGCGGTGATCTCGAGGAAGCCGGGGTCGTGCAGGGCGAAGAGGGTGCCGCTCACGCTGCTGGCCAGCTTGCCCTCCACCAGCGCCTTGTACACCCGCCCGCTTGGGGCGGCGGTGAGGGCGGACTCGAGGACTTCCATGGCGATGTAGTCCGGGTGGCGGGCGGCGGGCACGTGGTACACCACCCCGGTCGCCCCGACCTTGCCCACGCGGCGGAGGGTGACCACCCGTTCGCCGTCCTGGGCCGGCTCCTCGGTGTACGTGACCGGCACCTTCTCGTCCGGGTTCTTGAGGGGACCGAAGTGCTTGGCGATCAGCTCGAGCGCCTTGCTCGCGTCGAACGCCCCGGCCACGGTGAGCATGGCGTTGTCCGGGCGGTAGTACTTCTTGTAGAAGGCCTTCAGGTTGTCGATCGGCTGGTGAACAGCACCATCGCCCGCGAGGAGCTGATGAAGGAGTTCACGGTGGTGCGGAACGAGTTCGAGATGAACGAGAACAGCCCGACGAACATTCTGTCTCAGCGGATGGTGGCCACCGCCTTCGAGTGGCACAACTACGGCAAGAGCACCATCGGCAACAAGACGGACATCGAGAAGGTGCCGGTGGACAACCTGAAGGCCTTCTACAAGAAGTATTACCGCCCTGACAACGCCATGCTCATCGTGGCCGGGGCGTTCGACGGCAGCAAGGCGCTGGAGTTCACCGCCAGGCACTTCGGCCCGCTCAAG